>NZ_JAFEVQ010000031.1:0-42509 GCF_020882855.1 Curtobacterium sp. GD1
ACCACCCCCGTCGCCCCCTCCACCGAGGACGCTCCGGCACGGAACGCCGCCCTGTCGCTCCGACGCGGGCTGCGGCTGCTCGACCGCATCGCCGACCGCACCCGGAACGGCGAGCCGTCGGTGTCACTGACGGTGCTCGCCGCGGAGCTCGGCACCTCGAAGTCGACCGTGCTCCGGCTGACCGCCCCGATGCTCGAGAACGACCTGCTGCGCCGCACCCCGGACGCCGGCTTCACCCTCGGGCTCGGAGCGCTGCTGCTCGGGCAGAGCTACCTCGAGGGCATCGACCTCCGCGCCGCCGCAGCACCGTTCCTCCGGCGGACCGCGGAACGCACGGGGCTCACCTGCCACCTCGTCGTCCCGGACGGCACCGACATCGTCTACGTCGACAAGGTCGAGACGCGGGGCACCGTCCGGATGGGGTCGCGGATCGGCAACCGACTGCCGATGCGGAACACGGCCTCGGGCAAGGCGATGGTGGCGTTCGGCGAGCCGGAGCTGCTCGACCGGGTGCTCGCGGAACCGGCCACGGCGATGACCGAGCACTCCATCGTGGACGACGACCGCTGGCGCGCCGAGATCGACCGGACGCACGGCCGTGGCTACGGCATCGACGACCGCGAGAACGAGCCCGACATCCGCTGCGTCGCCGCGCCCGTGCTCGACCACGCGAACCAGGTCGTCGGCGCGATGAGCATCTCGGGGCTCGCCTCCCGGTTCCCCGCCGCGGCCGTCCGCGAACTCGGCGACGGCGTCGTCCGGACCGCGCTGGAGATCTCGGTCGCGCTCGGCTCCTCCTCCGCCCAGCTCGCCCTGGCGAAGGGCACCCGGTGACCGGCCGCGTCCTGACCTTCGGGGAGACGATGCTGCTCCTCACCGGCGGGGACACGGGTGCGGTCCCCGACCTCGAGCACATGCGGGTCGACACCGGCGGAGCCGAGAGCAACGTCGCGATCGGCCTCGTGCGCGCCGGTGTCCCGACGACGTGGATCGGCCGCGTCGGCACCGACCCCGCCGGGGACCGCGTGACGCGCGACGTCCGGAGCGCGGGTGTCGACGTCGTCGCGGTGCCGGACCCGGACCGCTCGACGGGCATCATGATGAAGGAGCGCCTGGCCGACGGACGCACGCGGGTGACCTACCACCGCCGGGGTTCGGCGGGGTCGGCGCTGCGGGCGAGCGACCTGCCGGCGAGCGCCGTCGAACGCGCCGCGCTCCTGCACGTCACGGGCATCACCCTCGCCCTCTCCGAGGACGCCAGGGCCACCGTCGAGGCCGCGCTCGACCGCGCGGACGCCGCGGGGGTCCCGGTGTCCTTCGACGTGAACCACCGGCCCAAGCTCATCGACGCCGAGACCGCCCGCGCCCGCTACCGGGCCGTCGCCGCACGGTCATCGATCGTCTTCGCCGGCGACGACGAGGCCCGACTCGTGCTCGGACTCGGCGACGACGAGGGCGACGACGAGACGCTCGCGCACGAGCTCGCCGCCCTCGGCCGGGGTCGTGCCGTCGTCAAGCTCGGCTCCCGGGGCGCGGTGGCGTCGGTGGACGGTGCGTTCCTGCGGCGCCCGGCGACCCCGGTGCGCGTCGTCGACCCCGTCGGTGCCGGTGACGCCTTCGTCGCGGGCTGGCTCGCGGCGACCCTCGGCGGAGCCACGACGGCCGAGGCGCTCGACCGTGCCGCCGACGCCGGTGCGCTCGCCTGCACGGTCGAGAGCGACTGGCGCCGTCCGGACCCGGCCGCGCTGCACGACCCGACCACCCCCACGGACGTCGACCACGCCGTCCACGACCGCGTCGACCGCTGAGGCGAGGAACGAAGACCATGACGAACACCACCAGCACCGACCCGTCCGCCGCTCCCCGCGTCCGCCACCGGCACGCCGCCGGCCCCGCGATCGCGATCCTGCGCGGCGGGACGGGTGAGCACGTCGAGGACGTCGTCGCGACACTGGTCGACGCCGGGGTCCGGGCGATCGAGATCACGACCAACACGCCCCGCTGGCGGGAGGCCATCGCCTGGGCCGCCGAGCGCTACGGCACGGGCGCGTCGATCGGCGTCGGCACGGTCCTCGAACCACGACAGCTCGACGAGGCCGCCGCCGCGGGTGCCGTGTTCGCGGTGAGCCCGCACCTCGACGCGGACATCGGGGAACGGGCGCACGAGCGTGGTCTGGGCTGGTACCCGGGCGCCGCCACCCCGACCGAGATCGTCCGCGCCTGGCAGCTCGGGGCGCGCGCGGTCAAGGTGTTCCCGGCCGCACAGCTCGGCGGCCCCGCGTTCCTCAAGCAGGTCCTCGCCCCGCTCGACTTCGTCGACGTCATCCCCACGGGCGGCATCGGCGTCGAGGACGCGTCCGAGTACCTGGCGGCCGGCGCCGTCGCCGTCGGCCTGGGTTCGCCGCTCGTCGGTGACGCCCTGACGACCGGCGATCTGGACGGCCTCCGCACCCGCGCCGAGCGACTCGTCGCGGGGCTCGCACGGTGACGTCCGAGGTCCTGCTCACCGGCGGCTCCGTCGTCGACACCGACGGCTCGGCCCACCGGTCGGACGTCCTCGTCCGCGACGGACTGGTCGCCGAGCGAGGCGGTCCGGGCGAGCGCCTCCGGGCCGGGGCCGACGCCACGGTGATCGACTGCACCGGGCGGCTCGTCATGCCCGGGTTCGTCGATGCGCACTCCCACGCCGGGTCCCTCGTGTTCGACGAGACCGTGCAGCTCGCCCTCCTCCGGCAGGGCGTCACGACGATCGTCACCGGACAGGACGGCGTCGGGCCGGCACCGGGCGACGGCTCCTACGCCGCACGGTACTTCGCGGCGATCGACGGTCCCCACCCGACCTACCGCGGCGGCGGCATCGCGGGGCTGCTCGCGACGTACGACGGCACGACCGCGCTGAACGTCGCCACCCTCGTGCCTGCCGGCACCGTCCGGCACGAGGTCACGGGCGACGACCCGGCCCCGGCCGGCCCCGGCCAGCTCGAGGCCATGCGCGCCCTCGTGCGGCAGGGCATGACGGACGGCGCCGTGGGGCTCGCGACCGGCCTCGACTACGTCCCCGGACTCCACGCCGGCACCGCGGAGATCGCCGCCCTCGCCGCCGAGTCCGCGGCCGCCGGCGGCACCTACGTGACCCACATGCGCGGCGGCTACGAGACGAACGCCGGCGCCGGCATCGAGGAGGTCGTCCGGATCGTGCGCGCCGGCGGCGGCCGCGCCCACGTCTCGCACCTCCACGCTCCCGTCGACCTCGCGCTGGCGGAGCTCGCCCACGCCGAGGCCCAGGGCGCCCCGCTGTCGTTCGACGCCTACCCGTACTCGCGCGGCTGCACGATCCTGTCGATGCTGCTCCTGCCCGCGGGCCTGGCCCGGCCGGGCACCGACGACCTCGCCCGGGCGCTCGCAGTGGACGGCGGGCGCGCTGCCGTCCGCGCCGCGGTGCTCGAACGGGTCCTCGGGCGCGCCGACCTCGGACCGGGCTGGGCCGAGCAGATCACGCTGTCGCACGTCCCCGCGCCCGAGTTCCACGCGCTGCAGGGCCGCACCCTCGCCGAGGCCGCCACCGCCACCGGGACGGACGCGGTCGACCTCGCGCTCGACGTCCTGGTCGACTCGGACCTGCAGGTCACGGTCGTGATGCGGGTGCCGCACCCGCGGACGCCCGAGCAGCTGGCGGAGCTGTTCCGGTCCGGCGGCCACACCGGCGGGTCCGACGGCATCTTCGTCGGGACGCACCCGCACCCCCGTGCGTACGGCACCTTCGCGCGGTACCTCGGGGACTACGCACAGCCCGGGCTGCTCACGTGGTGGGAGGTCCAGCAGCACCTGTCGACCCTGCCCGCCGAGCGCTTCGGACTCGGGCACCGCGGCGCCGTCGCGCCCGGGTGGATCGCCGACCTCGTCGTCGTCGACCCCGAGCGCGTCCGTGCCCGATCGACGTACGCCGAGCCGATGCTGCTGGCCGAGGGCGTCGACGACGTCCTCGTCGCGGGAGTTCCGGTGCTCACCGACGGCGTCCTGACGCACGCGACCCCCGGTGCCGGCATCCGCCGGACGACGTGGAGCCGTCCGTCGGATGCGCGCACCGGGGGTCGATGAGGCTTCGCTCAGCGAGCACGCCGAGCGATCACGCCGGGGCCGGCCGGGTCACTCCGCCGTCGGGAGCACCGCCACGACGTCGATCTCGACGAGGATGTTCGCCAGGTGCGACTGCACCGTGGTGCGGACCGGGTACGGCTGCGAGAAGTGCTTGGCGTACTCCTCGTTGAAGGCGGGGAAGTCGCGGTCGGAGTGCTCGAGGTGGACGGTCGACTTCACGACGTCGTCGAGCGTGGCGCCGTGCTCGGCCAGGACGGCGGCGACGTTCGCGAGCACCTGGGCGGTCTGACCGGCGACGTCGTCGGCGATCTCGCCCGTGGCCGGGTCCTGCGGGCCGAAGCCGGCGGTGTAGAGGAAGCCGTTCGCGACGATCCCCTGGCTGTACGGGCCGGCGGGCTTCGGCGCGTTGTCGGTCACGATGGCGGTCTTGTTCGGCACGGTGCTCCTCGGTGTCGATCGGGGTCGGTCGGACGTCGCCCACGGCACCGACCGCGCCGTCGCGGCCGGAGGACGACGCTCCCAGGCTAGGTGAGCGCCCCGCGCCGGACCCGACCGTCCGTCGGGCTCGTTCCGGTCTGCAGAACGCGAGTCGCGCCTCCCGAGCCGAGCCGTGAGGAACACCCAGGCAATCGCCGTCTACGCTCGTACCGTGCCCTCTGCCATGCCCGAACACCGCGGAGCGCCGCGGTGAGCCGCCTGGACGGGACCCTGACGGAGTCGATCGCGAGCGGACGCCGCCGTGTCCTCGACCTCGCGACCGCCCTGCCGGCGTGGGCCGCCGTGCTCCTGGTGTGGACCGGCGGGCGCATCGTGTCGACGTTCTGGTTGGCGCTCGCGTTCCCGCTCATCGGGCGCGCCCTGCCGGAGAACGCGATCTGGGGCAACGACCACGGCTTCCTCAACTTCCTGACGGCGTGGGACGGGCAGTACTACGAGCAGATCTCGGTGCACGGGTACCCGACGACCCTGCCGCTCGACGCCGCGGGCCACGTCGCGCAGAACGCGTGGGCGTTCCTCCCGGCGTTCCCCTTCACGATCCGGATGCTGACCGCGTCGACCGGTGTCCCGTTCGACGTCGGCGCACCGGCGATCGCACTCCTCGCCGGACTCCTCGCCACCTACCTGCTGCACCGGCTCGTCCGCGACCGTGCGGGGTCGGCGGCGGCCATGTGGGCGGTCTTCTTCTTCACGTGCGGTCCGCTGTCGTTCCTGCTGCAGGTCGGGTACGCCGAGAGCATGTTCCTCGCCCTCGTGTTCGGGGCGCTCCTCGCGCTCGACCGTCGGCGGTACGGGCTCCTCACGGTGCTCGGGGTCGTCGCCGCGTTCACCCGGCCCGGAGCCCTGGCGATCCCGCTCGTCCTCGGGGTCGTCGCACTGGTGCGGTGGATCCGAGCACGTCGGACCGAGGGGGTCCGCTCGCTCGACGCGTTCCCCGTGGCGGAGCGCGTGCGGGTCGTGGCCGCCGGCGTCGTGATGGTGGTCGCCGGGTTCGCGTGGCCGCTCATCGCCGCGCACGTGACCGGGTCGCCGAACGCCTACCTCGAGACCGAGATGTCCTGGTGGGTGAACTTCATCGGGCGGGTGGACTTCATGCCGCTCACGCCGTGGTTCCTCATCGCCGGCCGGTGGTTGGGCGTGGGCGGGATCCTCATCGTGGTGTTCCTGCTCGTGTCGTACCCGGTCTGGCTGCTGCGTCGGTCGACCCGGCGCCTCGGGTTCACGACCGTGGTCTTCTCGGCCTCGTACGCGCTCTACGTCTTCGCGGTGTCGTTGCCGATGGCCTCGACGCCCCGGCTCCTGATGCCGCTCGCGCCACTGTTCGGGTCGCCGGAGCTCGTGGCGAAGCCGTGGATGCGGTGGACCCTGGTGGTCTGCGCGGTCCTCGGGCAGCCGGTGCTCGTCGCCGTGCTCTGGCTGCTCGGCCCGCCGTGACCGCACGGACGACGCCCGGCACCCGCGGTGTGCGGGGACCGGGCGTGTTGCCGGGCGTACGCCTTCGGCGCTAGAGCTCGATCGTGCCGTGGTCGCCGGTGTCCGGCTGACTCTGCTTGCCGATGGCGGCCTTGAGGGTCTGCACGAGGCTGCCGACCGGGCCGGTGTCCTGCGTCCAGTACTCGACCGAGTCGCCCTCGACGGTGAGGAGTCGGATCGAGGGGTCCTCGCGGCCGTCCGGGAACCAGGCCTCGGCGAACGGGGACCACAGCTCGTCGATGACGGAGTCGTCCCGGCTGACCGTCGCGGTCCCGGCGATCGACAGGTACCCGCCCTGCGACTCGATCGCGACGTTGACGTGGGGGTTCCGGGCGATGTCCTCGACCTTCTCGCTCCCGTCCTGCACGAGGAAGCGGAGCGTGCCGTGGAACGCCTTGTCCTGCACGGCGAGGGGCCGTGCGTGGAGCTGGCCGTCCTCGCTCACGGTCGTCAGGAGTGCCGTGTGGGCTCCGTGGACGATGTCCGAGATGGCTGCGCGCTGGTCTGCCTCTGTGTCGGTCATGGTGCTCCTCTCGCGTCGTGCGCCCCGTTGTGCTCGACGTGCGGCCGGCCCTCGGGGCGCTGTCCGTTCCGGCCAGTCTGCCCCTCGACGCTGAGCGCGTCCGGCGGACGGGGCTGCGGGGCCGTGCGGGCGCGGGCGCGGGCGCGTGCGGGGTTCGACGTTCCGCACGTCGATCGACGGGTGGGATGTCGGAGCATGCACGAGCATCGGATGCGTGCGCAACGAGCGACACCACGCGAGCAGATCGACTGGCGGAACGTCGGAAACGCGGTGGGACCCGGACGCGCGCCGCGCCTCAGACCGGCTCGCGGATGGTCGTCTCGACGTCGACGACCTGCGGGATCCGCGGCATCGAGGCGAACCCGAACGCCACGGGCGGGTCGAGCGGCGCCAACGACCCGAGCGACTCCCCCGCCCAGGTCCCCCGCACGCCCGTGACGTCGTGCGCCCCGGTCACGCCGTAGTACTCGCGACGTCCGTTGCCCGCCGACCCCGCGGTCCCCGACCCGGGTGCGACGAGCCGTGCGACCGGGTCGATCGCGGCGAGCCACCGGGGGTCGCGGGCGATCTGCTTGGGGACGATGCGGAGCACCCTCCCGAGCGGGGAGATCGTGCCGACGTCGATGGAGACCTCGAGGGCGCCCGCCGACAGCTCGAGTCCCCTGGCGGTCCGGCGAGCCGAGACGTCGACGACCGAGACCGTGTCGAACCGGTAGGTCCCGGAGACGTACGCGGCCACGATCTCGTCGGGCGCGAGGAGCACCGAGGAGCCGTCCGGCAGCTCGAGGAAGACGTCCGTGAAGGCTCCGAACGGCGAGCGCTCCCACATGCCGACCACGATGCGGATGCCCGAGGTCGTGCCGACGCCCATGATCCGACCACGGAACCGACGTTCGAGTGCAGCGGGACGTGACGACATGCCCTGGACCGTACCCGGCGACCCCGTGAGCGGCGCGGACGGGCCGAGCCGCGCCTCCTGGCCCGCCGGACGGACCCGAACGGACCCGGCCGACCCGGCCGCGGCGCCGCGGCCGACCCGGCCGACCCCCCGCGGTCGACCCAGCGCCTACGCGACCGGCACCGGCGCCGCGAGCAGCTCGCGCACCCGCGGCGCGACCTGCGTGCCGTAGAGCTCGATCGACCGCATCATGTCCTCGTGCGGCAGACGCCCCGTCGCGTACCGCATGTCGAACCGCGAGACGCCGAGGATCCGCATGTTCCGCGCGATCTTCCGGGCGACCGTCTCCGGCGACCCGACGTAGAGCGACCCGCCCGCGGACAGCCCGGCACGGTAGCCGGCGACGTCCAGGGGCGGCCAGCCGCGCTCCCGACCGAGCTGGTCGGTGACGGCCTTGTGGTACGGCCAGTAGCGCTCGGCCGCCTCTTCGTCGGTGGCGGCGACGAACCCGGGCGAGTGCATCGCGATCGGCTGCTGCGGCAGGTCGAGCTGCGTGAGCGCCTGGCGGTACAGGCGCGAGAACGGCGCGAACTGCGCGGGCTGTCCGCCGATGATCGCGAGGAACAGCGGCAGACCGTACGACGCCGCACGGATGACGGACTGCGGGGACCCGCCGACGCCGATCCAGGTCGGGATGGGGCCGTGCTCGAGCTTCGGGTAGACGTCCTGGTCGACGAGCGAGGCGCGCTTCGTGCCGGACCAGGTGACCGCGTCGCCGCCGCGGAGGGCTGCCCAGAGCTGGAGCTTCTCCTCGAAGAGGACCTCGTAGTCGGAGAGCTCGTACCCGAAGAGCGGGAAGGACTCGGTGAAGGACCCGCGGCCGAGGATGACCTCGGCACGACCGTCGGAGATCGCGTCGACGGTGGCGAAGCGCTCGTACACGCGCACGGGGTCGTCGGACGAGAGCACGGTGACGGCGGACCCGATCCGGATCGAGGAGGTCCGGGCGGCGATCGCGGCGAGGACGACCTCGGGGGCGCTCACGATGAAGTCGGCACGGTGGTGCTCGCCGACGCCGATGAAGTCGAGGCCGACCTGGTCGGCGAGGACGGCCTGGTCGACGACGTCGCGGATGCTCTGGGCGTCCGACTTGACGCTGCCGTCGGGCAGTTCGGTGACGTCGCCGAAGGTGTCGAGGCCGAGCTGCACGGGGCCGATCCGTTCGGGTGCGGGCGGTGGCACGTCCGAGGGGCGGTCGGTGCCGAATGCGTTGCTCATGGTGTCCTGTCCTCCCGAGCGCACGTCCATGCATCTGCATGTTCATGCGTTCGCATCAATCTAGCACCCTCGCACCGGATCCGCACCCCCGGCGGAGTACGGTCACGCCCATGCCGCAGATCCCCGACCAGACCGGCCGCCGCATCGTCGTCACCGGCGCGAACAGCGGAACCGGCAAGGAGACCGCCACCCGCCTGGCCGCAGCCGGCGCGTCCGTCGTCCTCGCCGTCCGCACGACCGCGAAGGGCGACCGGGCCGCAGCCGACATCCGTGCGGCGCACCCCGGTGCCGACGTCGAGGTGCGGGAGCTCGACCTCGCCGACCTCGCGAGTGTCCGACGGTTCGCCGCGGGCATCGCCGCGGACGACCGGACGCTCGACGTCCTCGTGAACAACGCCGGGGTGATGGCGCCCCCGAAGCGGTTCGAGACGGTCGACGGCTTCGAGCTGCAGTTCGGCACGAACTTCCTCGGCCCGTTCGCCCTGACGAACCTGCTGCTCCCGACGCTGCTGCGCTCGCCGGACGCCCGGGTCGCCACGATGTCGAGCCTCGCGGCGATCCCCGGCCGGATCCGCTTCGACGACCTGCAGTGGGAGCGCGGCTACAACGGCTGGCGGGCGTACGCGCAGTCGAAGCTCGCCGACCTGCTGCTGGCGCTGCACCTGCACCGGCTGTCGGTCGAGCTCGACTGGCCGCTCGTGAGCACCGCCGCGCACCCCGGCTACACCCGGACGAACCTGCAGTCGGCGGGGCGGTCGCTCGGTCGGTCGAAGCCGGTCCGGTCCTCGAACCGCGCACTGCCCTTCACGCAGGACGTCGAGCAGGGCTCCGAGCCGCTGCTGTACGCCGCGGTCGGGCCGAACGCGGTCGGCGGGGCGTACTACGGACCGTCGGGGCCGTTCGGGCTCGTCGGGCCGACCACGACCGTGTCGATCCCCGGGTCGGCACGGAAGGCCGACCTGGCGCGTTCCCTCTGGGCGGTCGCCGAGGACCTCACCGGGACCACCCCGCCCGTCTGAGTCGGCGGGTCGGACGGTCCAGGAGGCGCGGCTCGTCCCCGCCCGTCCGCCGTCAGAACCGCACGTGGTCGCGTTCGAACGCGGCCGTCACCGCCGCCGCGATGGCCCGCTGTCCGCGCACGGTCGGGTGCACGTCGTCGGACTGCATCCACGTCGGGTGCCCCCGCAGCGGCTCGCCGATGTCGACGTAGGTGCCGCCCTCGCGAGCGAGGGCGTGCCGGAGCGCCCCCGAGATGGACGCGAGCTGCGCGGGCGGGGCGTCCTGGTTCCAGATGGCACTGAGGCCGATGAGGCGCGCGTGCGGCAGCCGACGGTGCACCTCGTCGACGACCTGGTCGGTGGCGCTCCGGACCTCGGCGGTGTCGAGTCCGAGGTCGTTCGAGCTCGCCTGCACGAGGACGACCTCGGGACGGAGGTCGACCGCACGCCCGACGATGGTCGCGTAGTCGCTCGCGCAGTCGTCGTCGTCACCGAGGGCGGCCACGCCTGCGCCGTCGCACGACAGGTTCGTGAGCGACCAGCCCTGGGCGTCCGCGACGATGGCCGGCCACGCCTCGGCGGTGGTGAGGCCGTGCCCGCCGCTGATCGAGTCGCCGACGACCACCACGCCGACACCCGCGGCGTGGTCCCAGGGGCGGGTCGTCGCCGTCGGGTGGGGCGTCGCGTCGGCAGCGGCCGGCGGGCTCGAGGCGCACGCCCCGAGGGAGACGGCCACGACGACCGCCGTGAGGACGGCGAGCACGCTCCGGGTTGCGGTGGTCACGAACGGTGAAGGTACGCGCTCCGGCCATGACCGGCTGCGGGTGCGCGCTGCGGGTGCGCTCAGGCGCGGTGCAGCTCGACCGAACCGTCCAACCGGCCGGGCTCGGTCAGCCGCGCGTGCTGCAGGACGGTACGTCCGGGGGCGACCGCCGCGGCGACGATCGACAGCGTCGCGAAGTGCCCGTCCGGCTCGTGCGCGTCCCGGAGGATCGCGTCCGGGTCGTCGGCCGGCAGCGACGCCGACCCGGCGAGCAGTCCGAACCAGCCGCCCCACCCGTCGCCGGCGTCGGCACCGGCGTCGGCCGCCCGCAGTTCGTCGAAGGGGCCGAGCACCGGCGGCCCGACCGGAGCGTCCACGGCACGGAAGGCGTCGAGCCACCGCCCGATGCGCGGCGCCGCGGGGTCGTCCGGTTCGCCGTGCGTGACCATGTGCACGCCGGGGCCGAGCGCGGTCGTCCGGACCTCGGTGCCGTCCCAGGTCGTGACCTCGGCGCCGTCGGCCGTCGCCCGCACGAGGTTGAACGCGCGCGTCGTGGGCAGGGTGCCGTCGTGGCCGGGGAGCGCCCCGGTGACCGCGTCGAGCGGGACGACCCCGCGGGTGGTCCACGTGCCGTCGTCGCTCGGCACCGGTTCGCCCCGGTTGAGCACGACCGCGAGCCCGGCACCGTCGGACGCCGCGAGCCACGCCCCGCCCGCCGAACGGTCGCGGACGCCGCGGATCGACGGGTCGCGCTCGGGCCACCAGGCGGCCGGCGGGTCCCACGGCCGCTCCGGCGACTCGTCGCGCATGGCGAGCATCGTGACGGGCCACTCGGACCCGGGGTCGACGCGGACGACGACGGTGCACATGGGATCGATCCTCGCACGACGTGCCGGGTAGCGTGACCGGTGTGAACGCAGCAGCAGAGCGCCGTCTGACCGTCGTCGTCGGGATCACCGGGGGCATCGCCGCGTACAAGGCCGTCGGCGTGGTCCGCGACCTCGTCAAGCGGGGACACGACGTGCACGTCGTCCCGACCGAGGGCGCGCTCCGCTTCGTCGGGCTGCCGACCCTCGAGGCGCTCAGCCGCAACCCGGTCACCACGAGCGTGTTCGAGGACGTCGCCGAGGTGCGCCACGTCTCGCTCGGGCGCCGGGCGGACCTCGTGGTCGTCGCCCCCGCCACCGCGGACGCGCTCGCCCGGATGACCGCGGGGCTCGCCGGGGACCTGCTCGGCACGACACTGCTCGCGACCGAGGCGCCCGTCGTCGTCGCTCCCGCGATGCACCCGCAGATGTGGGAGCACCGCGCGACCCGGGCGAACGTCCAGACCCTGCGGGAGCGCGGCGTCCGGTTCGTCGGCCCGGTGGTCGGGGCCCTGACGGGCGACGACGCGGGGATCGGCCGGATGGCGGAGCCCGAGGACATCGTCGCCGGCGCCCTCGCGGTGCTGGACGATCCGGCGCCGGCCGGCCGGACCGGCGCGGACCACCCGACGGACGCGGGTCGCGGCGACGGGGACGACCCGCGCCTCCCGACCGACACCGCCCTCCCGCCGACCGCAGCCGCCGCCGAGAAGGCGGGGACCACCGGCGCCCGCGGTGAGCTCGGCGACCTCGCCGGCGTCCGCGTCGTCGTGAGCGCCGGCGGCACGCGCGAGCCCTTCGACCCGGTCCGGTTCGTCGGCAACCGTTCGAGCGGTCGTCAGGGCGTCGCGATCGCCGCCGACGCGGCCCGACGCGGCGCGGCCGTGACGCTCGTGAGCGCGAACGTCGACGCGTCGTTGACCGCCGGACTCGACGCGACCGTCGTGCCGGTGGGGTCCGCCCTGGAGCTCGCCGACGCCGTCCACGCCGCAGCAGCCGATGCCGACGTCGTCGTGATGACCGCGGCCGTGGCCGACTACCGGCCCGCCGAGGTGCGTGCCGACAAGCTCAAGAAGGAGGCGCAGGGCGACAGCATGACGCTGGAGCTGGTGCGGAACCCCGACGTCCTCGCCGACCTCGTCGCGTCCCGCCGGACCGGCCAGATCATCGTCGGCTTCGCCGCGGAGACCGAACCCGACCGTGCCGCGCGCATCGAGCTCGGCCGCGCCAAGATCGCCCGCAAGCCGGCGGACATGCTCGTCGTGAACCAGGTCGGCTGGTCCGCGGGGTTCGAACGCGAGGAGACCGCCGTCGAGGTGCTCGTCCCCGGCGGCGAGGTGGTCCGCGAGGCCTCCGGCAGCAAGGCCGACGTCGCGACGGTCGTCCTCGACCTCGTCGCGACCGCACTGACCTGAGCTGACCTGAGGACTCTCCGTGCGTCCCGAGCGCGCCGCGGGCACCATGGACGCATGCGACGACGCGAGCGCGCACGACGCGCCACCCGGACCGCCACCCTCCTCGCCGTCGTGCTGGGCGGGGCCGGCGTCACCCACTTCCTGCGGCCGAGGGGCTACGACCGGATCGTCCCGGACGCCCTCCCGCCGCGCCTGACCACCCTGGCGTCCGGCGCCGCCGAGCTCGGCATCGCGACCGGCCTGGCGATCCCGGCCACCCGCCGTGCCGCGGGCTGGGCCGCCGCCGCGCTGTTCCTCGCCGTCTTCCCCGCGAACGTGAAGATGGCGAACGACCTGCTCGACAGCCCGCGGTCGACGCGGGCGATGCGGCTCGTGTCGGTGCTCCGCCTGCCGCTGCAGGCGCCCCTCGTCGCCTGGGCCGTGCGCGTCGGCCGGCACGCGCCACGACGGTGACCGAGCCCGCGCGGGACCGAGCCGCGGTCCCCCTGCTGCACCGACCGGTGACGGTGCACGCCTGGGAGGACGTCGTCTTCGCGCACTGGCGCCACGACCCCGAGTCGCTCGCGCGCCTGGTGCCGCGCGGGACCCGCCCCGACGTCGTCGACGGGAGCGCGTGGGCCGGCCTGACGGCGTACGTCTTCCGCGAGACCCGGGTGCCGCCGTTCCCGCCGTCCGGCCGCCTCGGCTCGATGACCGAGGTGACGATCGAGGTGCTCACCGTCGACGACCGCGGTCGCCGCGGGGTCGCCTACCGCACGGTCGACACCGCGAACGTGCCCGCGATCGTGGCGGCGCACGCCCTGCTCGGGGTGCCGTACACGTTCGCGCACGCGCGGGCTCGACGGCGTGGGGACACGCTGTCCTACCGGTCGGTGCGGCACCCGGCACGCTCCCTCCACCCGGTCCGCTGGCTCCGCGGACGCCGGGGCGGACCAGGGTCCGGTGCAGCGTGGCCCGGCGGTCCGGTCTGGCCGGGCAGCACGGGTGGGCCGGGAGGCGCGGTGCGACCCCGCCACGACGCCACCGTCCGGGTCGTGGCCGGTGACGTCGTCGACGACCGGCTGGCGACGGACCTCACCACCCGACAGGGCATCCACGCCCGGCACCTCGCGCAGACGCTGTTCTGGCAGCGCCAGCACCCGCCGCTGACGATCCGGTCGGCACGGCTCGAGCGGCTCGGCGGCGACCTGCCCGACGCCGTCGGGATGCCCGGGCTCCTCGACCGCGAACCCGACTCGCTGCTCGTCGTGGACGGCACGACCGTCCGCTACGCCTGGGGAGACGAGGTCCGGTGAGCGACGATCCGCACGACACCGACCAGCACGGCACCGACCAGCACGGCACGGACCGGTTCGACCTCGACCGGTTCGTCCGCGCGCAGCACGGTGTGCACGACACCGCGCTCGCCGAGCTGCGGCGCGGCCGGAAGTCGTCGCACTGGATGTGGTTCGTGTTCCCCCAGCTCGCCGGGCTCGGCCGCTCGCCCACCGCGCAGCGGTACGCACTCGACGGCCTCGACGAGACCCGGGCGTACCTCGACCACCCCGTCCTCGGCCCGCGGCTGCTCGAGGCGACCCGTGCGGCGGAGTCCGCCCCGGCCCGGACCGCCGACGACCTGCTCGGGGGCATCGACGCGCTGAAGCTCCGGTCGTCCATGACCCTGTTCGCCGCGGCCGCCGCCGACCCGGAGCCGTTCCGGGCCGTCCTCGACCGCTGGTACGACGGCACCGAGGACCCGGTGACCCTCCGGCTGCTCCACCCCCACGACTGACACGCTCCGAGCCGACAGGGACACCGTTCACATATCAGGTACGGTGAACCGTGCGTCCGCACCGACCGGTGGGACGCCCGCCGACGCCACGATCCCGGAGGAACCCGCATGCCGGTCCCCAGCAGTGCACCGACCGAGCACCAGCTGCTCCGCGACACCGTCCGGCTCAAGATCCACGCCGCGATCATGGACGGCACGCTCGAGCCCGGCGAGCGGCTCAACGACGACGAGCTCATCGCCTGGCTCGGCGTCTCCCGCACGCCGATCCGCGAAGCACTGAGCCAGCTCGCACGCGCCGGCCTGATCGAGATGGCGCCGAACCGCTACACCCGCGTCACCACGCCGGACCCGACCGAGGTGGTCGAGGCGCTGCAGACCCTGGGCGTCCTGTTCGGCGGGGTCGTGCGGCTGGCGGTCCCGCGCCTCGGTGCGAGCGCGAAGAAGAAGATCCTCGCCCAGCTCGACGCCACGATCGCGGACTACGAGTCGCACGACGTCGCCGCGGTGAACCGTGACGCCCTCGCCGTGTTCGCCCGCTACGTCGAGGAGTGCGGCAACGAGAACCTCCAGCGTGTCTGCCGGGACACCATGGACGGCCTCGCGTTCCGACTGCGGCTGCCGAACCTCGACGAGCTCGTCGACTGGGACCAGATGACGGCCGACTTCCGCCGTCTGCGTGAGGCCACCGCGTCCGGGGACAACATCGAGGCGGAGCTCGCGACCGAGGCGATCCACCTGCTCCCCGGCGAGAAACGCTGACCCCGCCTGAACGCCCATACAGGAACACGCCCGTCTCGCCCTCGCGAGGCGGGCGTGCCCCGTCCGCCACGGCGGTCGGCGACAGCGCGGCGACCCGCGCGACGCTCCCAGTCACACCGTCCGACGAGCCGGTAGCATCGCCCCGACCACCCCGTCGAGCGACCCGGAGCACCGTATGAGCCACCGCCAGCCGGACCGTACCGAGATCGCCGCGCGCCTCGCCGCGGCGGTCGGCCGGATCAACCGGCGGGCCCGCACGGACTCGGCCTCGCTCGGGTACGGCATCGTCTCGGCGCTGGCGACGATCCAGCGTGAGGGCCCCCTGCGCCCGGGCGACCTGTCGCGGATCGAGGTCGTCACGAAGCCGACGATGACCCGCATCCTGACCGAGCTCGAGCAGCGCGGGTTCATCGAGCGCGAGGCGGACCCCCGGGACGGTCGGGCGTTCATGGTGACGGCCACCCCCGAGGGCATCGCAGCGGTCGAGCGAGCTCGTTCCACCCGCACCGGCATCGTCGCCGAGCTCATCGCCGAACTGCCCGACACCGACGTCGACGCCATCGCCGCCGCGCTCGACGCCCTCGAACGCGTCGCACAGGGCGAGCGCACCCAGGAAGCTCACACCTCCCGGGCCTGATCGGCCCGTTACCGAACCGTTACCAACGGGTGGACGGACGGTTCTGCCAGACAAACTGGACGGTGCACCCAGCAACACCGGTCATCGTGGCGGCTTCGCCCAGCGGCGGCCACCCCACGGTCGCCCGTCGGCGGACGGACGGGCCCCACACCACCGTCCGGTCCTCCCCCGGCTCGCGAACTCCTGACGACGGACGTCTCGTTCATCCGCACCCCTGCGCGCTCCCCCACCCCGCGTGCAGCGTCACGAGTCACGCACCACGAGCCGGCCGACCACCGGAATCGATGACAGGACGCAACACCGACCTCCCCACCACCACCGCCTCGACCCGACGTGAGGCCCTGAACTCCCCCAACCGGCGCCTCCGCCGCGCGCTCCGCCGCCCCACCACGCTCATCGTGGGCGGGGCCGCCGTCCTCGCGGTCGCCGGAGGCATCGCCACCGTCGGCACGCAGCCCGCGATCGGCGAGGCCCTCGGCATGCCGACCGCCAGCGCGACCGCGGCACCGGCACTCGCCGGGACCGCGCTCGACCGGGCCCAGGCCGCGGCGACCATCGCCACGGCGGAGACGATCGCCGACTCGGCGAACGAGAAGACCGACACCGGCGTCCTCGAGCGCCGCATCGACGCGCTCGACGACTACCGGAAGCTCTCCGGCGCGGCACTGACCTCGCGGATCTCCTCGACGGTCGACGCCACGACGGCGGTCGCGGACGCCAGCGCCGCGCAGGACAAGCAGGACGCCGACGCGAAGGCCGCCGCTGCCGCCGCAGCGAAGCGCGCCGCGGCAGAACGGGCAGCAGCCGCCGAGGCCGCGCGCAAGCAGGCCGCCGCGAACACGGTCGAGGGCGCCAAGGCGACCGCCAGCTCGCTCGCCTCGTCGAAGTACGGCTGGGGTTCCGACCAGTTCCAGTGCCTCGACAACCTGTGGACCAAGGAGTCCGGCTGGAACTACCAGGCCGTCAACGCGAACGGCGGCGCGACCGGCATCCCGCAGGCGCTCCCCGGGTCGAAGATGGCCACGATCGCGTCCGACTGGCGGACGAACGCGACCACCCAGATCACCTGGGGCCTGCAGTACATCAGCGACGCGTACGGCACCCCGTGCGCCGCGTGGTCGCACTCGCAGGCGTCGAACTTCTACTGAGCCGACGCCAGGCACGCACGACGAACGACCCCGGGTCCTGCACCCGGGGTCGTTCGTCGTGTAGGCATACGCAGGTGACCACCATCGGACTCCGCCGCATGGCACCCCGCGACCCCACCGAGGCACACCGCGCGGCCAGCCCCCTCGAGCTCCTCTTCGACCTCGTCTTCGTGGTCGCCGTCGGGTTCGCCGCGACGAACCTGCACGAGATCGAGGTCGAGGGGCACGTCTCGTCGGCCGTCCTCGCGTACGCCTTCGTCTTCTTCGCGATCTGGTGGGCGTGGCTCAACTTCACCTGGTTCGCCACCTCGTTCGACACCGACGACTGGCTCTACCGCGTGATGACCTTCGTGCAGATGGCGGGGGTGCTCGTGCTCGCCGCCGGGGTGCACGCCGCGATGGTCGAGGGGTCGACCACGGTCGTCGTGCTCGGCTACGTCATCATGCGGCTCGCCCTCGTCGGGCAGTGGCTCCGGGTCGCCGCGTCGTCGTCGGAGTACCGGCGGACCGCACTCCGGTACGCCGGCGGCATCGTCGTCGTGCAGGTGCTCTGGGTGCTCGCGCTCCTGCTGCCGGACGGCGTCTCGTGGGGTGTGATCCCGGTGCTCATCCTGCTCGAGGTCCTCGTCCCGCCGTTCGCGGAGGCCGGCACGCAGACCACCCCGTGGCACACCCGGCACATCGCGGAGCGGTACTCCCTCTTCACGCTGATCGTCCTCGGCGAGGGGCTCGTGGCCTCGGCGAACGCGGTCATCGACGGCATCGCGCACGCCGACCACCTCGGGTCGCTCCTCGTGCTGGCGGCGTGCGGGCTCGTGATCGTCGCCGGGCTGTGGTGGATCTACTTCTCCCGCGAGCAGCACGACCACATCCGGTCCCTGCCGACCGCGCTCCTGTTCGGCTACGGTCACTACCTCGTCTTCGCCGCCGCCGGGGCACTCCCGGCGGGGATCGAGGTCGCGGTGAGCGCCGACGCGGGCGAGGCCGACCTGTCGCACGCGACCGTCGCCGCCACGATCGCCGTGCCGGTCGCGCTGTTCGTGCTGTCGATCTGGGCGCTGGCGCTCCGGCCGTCCCTCAGCCTCGGCTGGAACGTCGTCGTCGTGGCACTCGCGCTCGCGGTGCTCGCGAGCACCGCCGTGCCGTCGGTGTCCCTCGTGGCGACGGCACTGCTCGTCGCCGCCGTGGTCGTCGTGCTGGAGGTCGCCGACCGGCGACCGTGACCCGCGGGCGCGCGTGAGCGGGGCCCGTGACGGTGACCGGCTGACGGACGGGAGGCGCGGCGTGGGCCCGCGACGTCCCTCCCGAACCGCAGGCGGGTGCGTCAGCCGACGCGCGCGATCCGCACGTCGACCCGGCTGAGCGGCAGGCCGTGCTCGGTCGCTGCGGCGAGCGCCGCGAGGTGTGCCGCGCGTGCCGTCTCGGGTGCCGGGACGGAACCGTCGGTCCCGATCACGATGCGGAGCACGTCGTCGTCGAGCACCACGCGCGCGACCGTGGTGCGGGTCGCGAGGTTCTTGGCGGCACCGACCGCGCTGCCGAGCGTCGGGCGTGCCCGGTAGAGCTCGGCGACCCCGGGGACCGCGACGACCGCTGCCTCGATCGCGGCGAAGGTCTCGTCGTGGCTGCTCATGCTCGTTCCTCCTCGGCGTCGGGGTCCGGCTCGTCGTCGGACGGTGGCAGCAGGTCGCGCACCACGACGTCCACGGACTCGACGAGCAGGTCGGTCTCGGTCGCGAGGACCTCGGCGACGGTCTCGCGGATGTCCGACGCCACGCGCTGGATCGTCGACCCCGCGCGGACGGCGATCTCGACGACGATGCGCACCGGGGCACCGAGCTCGGTGACGTCCCCCTCGAGCGTGCAGCGCGCGATGAGGGCGTCGGGCACCGCGTCGCCGGCGGTCCGGACGAGCGAGCGGATGGCGCCCTCGGTCATGACCGGGCGTTCGGTGGGCGCCGCCGGGCGGAGCGGGACGTCACGGCCGGCGCGTGCCTCGAGCGAGATGTTCGCGAGCACGCCGCTGATCCACGACTCGTCGGCGGGTGCTTCCTGTTCGGCAGCGGCCTCGAGCGAGCCGAGCGAGGACTGCCGGAGCCGCACGATGGCGGCGAGGGCGTTCTGGCACGCGGCGGAGTGGTCGATGCTCGGGTCGGCCGGCTGCATGCCGGCGTCGAGGTAGTCGGCCAGCTCGTCGATCGTGTGGCCGTCGAGGTCGTCGGGTTCGAGGGAGTCGAGCCGGACGGGATCGGGTTCGGTCATCGCCATCCCTCCATGAGACGGATCATGTTCTTGCGCGCCCGGGACAGCAGTCCCCGGACGGTCGAGGTCGGGAGGTCCAGTTCCTCCGCGATGGCCTCGTACGAGTACTCGAGCACTTCCTTCATCACCCACGTGCGGCGCTGCGCCTCGGGGAGTTCGGCGAGCGCCGTCTCGACCGCTTCCTCGCGGGAGCGGGCCTCGGCGACGCGTTCGGGTGCGTCCTCCGCCGGTGCCTCGACCTCGAGCTCGGTGACGTCGTCGTGGAACCGCCGGGCCCGGATGCGGTCGATGCACTTCCGGCTGAGGATGCGCATGAGCCACGCCTTGACCCGGGCGCCGTCCTGGAGCGTGTCGAGCTGGTTCCAGGCGGTGATGAACGTCTCCTGCACGACGTCGTCGAGTTCGTCGGTCGAGCCGAGGGTCCGGCGTGCGTAGGCACGGAGCAGGGGGGTGTGGCGCCGGATGAGGACCTCGAACGCCCGGACGTCGCCGTCGGACGATCGACCAGCGAGGACGGCGTCGTCGAGGTCGGTGAGGGGCTGGTGGTGCACGCTTTCCTTCTACTGGTGTGGGGTCGGGGGTTCCTGAGTGCGGTGCCGTCGTGCCGCTAGGCCGTGTGGGCCGGGTGTCCGTGCGTGCGGCGGACCTTCATCGGGCCGACGGGCCGCGCGGACAGCGACCGGACGCGTGCCTGCGCCAGGACGTGCTCGTGCCCGACGCGGACGAGCGCGGTGGTCGCGAGGCGTGCTGTGGGTGCGGTGTCGGTCATGACGGGGTCCTCCATCGGGGTGCTCACCGATGGGACGGAACGGACAGCCGGATCGTCACACTTCTGCGTTCGCGGGTTCTGCGGCAGGCTGGGGGCATGTCCCTCGTCACCGCCGTCTGCCGCGTCGACCGCCTGTTGCCCGACTCCGGCACCATCGGGGTCACCGCGATCGACAAGCGCCCCGTCGACGGCCCCGTCCGGGTCCGTCCGCTCGGGCTGTACGCCGACGTGCAGGCGGACCGGAAGCACCACGGCGGCGAGGACCAGGCGGTGTACGCCTACGCGGACGAGGACGCGGCGTACTTCGCGGACCTGCTCGACCGGGACGTCCCGCCGGGGTTGTTCGGCGAGAACCTGCGCACGACGGGCGTCGACGTCACCGGCGCCGTGACGGGGGAACGCTGGCGGATCGGCGAGACCCTCGAGCTCGAGGTCACGATCCCGCGGATCCCCTGCGGCACCTTCGCCCGCCGGATGCGGGTGGACAAGTGGGTCAAGCGGTTCACGGAGGAGGGCCGCCCCGGCGCCTACCTCCGCGTGGTGCGGTCCGGGCCCGTGTCCGCCGGCGACCCGGTCGTCGTCACCCACCGACCGGACCACGGCGTCACGATCGGCCAGCTCTTCGCGGGCCTGACGCCCGAGCAGGCGCAGGCCGTGCTGTCGTCGGGGCGCGGGACGGGTCCTGGTGGCCCGGGGACGGGTGGGCTCGCGCCGAAGGTCGTCCGGGACGTGTCGAAGGTCCTGGCGCGCGCGACCGCCTGAGTGCGGGCGGTCCGCCGTGCCCTGGTCAGTCCTGCTGCGTCCGGCGCACCGGGTCGATCGGGCGCTTCGCCTGCGGCAGCTTCGCGACGACGAGGTCGTACGCGTTGCCGACGAGGTCCTCGACCAGGGTCTCGTCGATGCCGTCCCCGGGCGACAGCGTGATCCAGTGCTGCTTGTTCATGTGCCAGCCCGGGGTGATCTCGGCGTGGTCGCGCACCAGGGCGGCACCGTGGGGCGGCGCGCACTTGAGGTTCACGATCGGCACGCCGCGGAGCTCGGACGTCATCACGAACATCTTGCCGACGACCTTGTAGACGAACGCGCCTTCACCGAAGGGCTGGGTCTCCGCCACCGCGGGCAGGGCCATCGCGGTGCGGATCGCGACCTCGTGCAGCGTCTCGCCGTCCATGTGCTCCAGCATGCACCGGACCGCCGACGGTGCACCTCGTTCTGGGGTGCGTGCAGGCCCCGGTTCCGAACTATCCTCAGGCCGTGCACATCACCCGAACCCTCAGCATCGCCGCCGCCACCGCCGTGCTCGCTGCCACCGCCGTCGTCGGCGGCGCCTCGACCGCGCAGGCCGCCCCCACCGTCTACAAGAACTGCACCGCCGTGCAGAAGGTGTACTCGGGCGGGATCGCGAAGAAGTCCGTCACGAAGAACCGCGTCACCTCGAAGGGCAAGGTCACGTACCGGGCACTCAAGGGCACGGTGAAGAAGGACGACGCGCTGTACGCGGCGAACAAGAAGATGGACGCCGACGGCGACGGGATCGCCTGCGAGAAGAGCTGACCCCGACCCGTCAGAGGGGCGGGACGCCCTCGTGTCCCGAGCGCGGGCGGGCCGTCCCGGCGACACCCGTCACGACCGACCCCGGTGGGACGTCCTTCGTCACCACCGTGTTCGCGCCGACGACGGAGTCCGCGCCGACCGTGATCGCGCCGATGAGCGACGACCCGGCACCGAGCACGACGCGGTCCCCCACCGCCGGGTGCCGACGAGCTCCGGGCCCGTGGTCGCCCCCGCGGCCGCCGAGGGTCACCCCGTGGAAGAGCACGACGTCGTCGCCGACCACCGCGGTCTCCCCGATGACGACCCCCATGCCGTGGTCGATGAAGAACCGGCGGCCGATGCGGGCACCGGGGTGGATCTCGATGCCGGTGACCGACCGGGCGACCTGCGCGAGGACCCGGGCCGCGAACCGCGATCCCGGCAGGCCCTCGGCGATCCAGAGCCGGTGCGTCAGTCGGTGGGTCCAGACGGCGTGCAGTCCCGAGTAGACGATCGCGTTCTCGAGGTCGCCACGGGACGCGGGGTCACCGCGGCGTGCTGCGGCCAGGTCCTCCCGGACGGTCCGCAGCACGCCTCGTCGGGCGGGACGACTCACGCAGTGAGTCCCTCGAAGAGGACCGTCGACAGGTAGCGCTCGCCGGTGTCGCACACGATCGCGACGACCCGCTTGCCCGCGTTCTCCGGACGCGCGGCGATCTCGATCGCGGCGTGGATGATCGCGCCGGACGAGATGCCCGCGAGGATGCCCTCCTGCGTGCCGAGGTCGCGGGCGACCCGGAGCGCGTCGTCCAGCTCGACGTCGAACACCTCGTCGATGACCGACTGGTCGAGGACCTCGGGGATGAAGTTCGCACCGATGCCCTGGATCTTGTGCGGACCGGCCTTGCCCTCGGTCAGCAGCGGCGAGTCCTTCGGCTCCACCGCGACGATCTGCACACCGGGCACGCGCTCCTTGAGGACCTGGCCGACACCGGTGATCGTGCCGCCCGTGCCGACGCCCGCGACGAACACGTCGACGTGCTCCTCGGTGTCGCGGAGGATCTCCTCCGCCGTCGTCTTCCGGTGGATGGCCGCGTTCGCCGGCGTCTCGAACTGGTGGGCCAGGATCGCGCCGGGCGTCTCGGCGACGATCTGCTCCGCCTTCGACACCGCGCCCTTCATGCCCTCCGGCCCCGGGGTGAGGACGATCTCGGCACCGTACGCGCGGATGAGGGCGCGACGCTCGACACTCATCGTCTCGGGCATCGTGACGACGACCCGGTACCCGCGAGCCGCGCCGACCAGTGCGAGCGCGATGCCCGTGTTGCCGGAGGACCCCTCGACGATCGTCCCGCCGGCCTGCAGCTCGCCGGACTCCTCGGCCGCATCGATGATCGCGACGCCGAGCCGGTCCTTCACGCTCGCACCCGGGTTGTAGAACTCGAGCTTCGCCAGGACCTCGGCGCCGCCCTCCTTCGGGAGGCGGTTCAGCCGGACCAGCGGCGTGTTCCCGAACGCCTGCGAGATGTTGTCGTGGATCGTGCCGCTCATCGGTACCGTCCTCTTCGGGTCAGGTCGCGTGCCTCCGCCCTGGAGGCACGGCGTGCGCTGCGATCCTAGCGATCGGACCCCGGATGGTGCTGCCTGCGTGACGCGTGCTGCGCACCGGGCGCGCGCCGCGCCTCCCGTCCGTCACGCCGCGACCGCGACGCGCGTACCGTGCGCCGCAACGACGAGGAGGTCGCCATGTCCAAGGAGCAGCAACCCGACGCCACGCCACCCGTCGTCGACCGCGCAGCGTTCGACACGGCGCTCGCCGCGCAGGTGCGCGACGAGAAGGAACTCACCCGCCACGGCGACCGCGTCTCGGCCGCGCGCCGACGGCTCCCGATGGTCCGCGTCGACGACTACGAGTTCACCGGTCCCGACGGTCCCGTGCGACTGACGGAGCTGTTCGCCGGGAAGTACCTGCTCCTCGTGCAGAACGTCATGTACGGACGGGACTGGGACGCCGGCTGCCCGAGCTGCACGTGGGCCGTCGACAACCTGCCCGCCGACATGGGCCGCCTCGACGACGAGGGGATCGCGTTCGCGATGGTCTCCGAGGGGCCGATCGAGCGGCTCGAGGCCTGGCGGCAGCAGCACGGGTGGCCGCACACGTGGGTGTCGTCCGACGCGACGAGCTACCACGACGACTGGGGCTGGACCGTGCACAGCGACGACTGGGACGGCCCGGTGCCCGGGTACTCGTACTACCTGCTGCGCGACGGTGTGCCGTACCTGACCTACGCGACCGGTGCGCGCGGGACGGAGGCGATCCTGCCGGTGCCGCACATCATGGACCGCACGGTGTACGGGCGGCAGCAGGACTGGGAGGACAGTCCCGAGGGCTGGCCGCAGTACCCCACCTACGGCTGACCGGGCCGCCGGTCAGCGCACGTGCGCCGTCCGCGCGAACCGCTCGTCCGTCGCCGCGAGCACCCGCAGCACGTTGCCCCCGGCCAGGGCACGCAGGTCCTCCGGGCCCCAGCCACGACGCTGCAGTTCCGCCGCCAGCACCGGGTACCGCGACACGTCCCGCAGGTCCGGCGGCAGCACGGGCGTCCCGTCGTAGTCGCCGCCGAGCCCGATGTGCGCCGCGCCGGCGACCTCGCGCGCGTGCTCGACGTGGTCCGCCACGTCCGACACCGTGACGAGCGGGGGCTCCCCCACCGAACCGGCGTCTTCCCAGTCGGCCCACGCCCGGGACACGAACTTCGGCACGAAGGTGATCATCACCACACCGCCGTTGTCGCGCAGGCGGGCGAGCACGTCGTCCGGGACGTTCCGCGGGTGGTCGTTCACCGCGATCGTCGACGAGTGGCTGAACACCACGGGCCGGGTGGCGACGTCGAGGGTGTCGCGCATGGTCTCCGGCGACGTGTGCGACAGGTCGACGAGCATCCCGATCCGCTCCATCTCGGCCACGACCTCGCGCCCACGGTCGGTCAGGCCGCCGTGCGGGTGGGAGCCGGTGGCCGAGTCGGCCCAGGGTGTGTCGTCGTTGTGCGTGAGGGTCATGTACCGGACCCCGAGCCGGGCGAGGTCGCGGAGCACCGCCAGGTCGTCACCGATCGAGTGGCCGCCCTCGGCGCCGAGGAGCGACGCGGTGCGCCCGGCGTCGACGGCCGCGACGACCTCGGCCGCGGTCCGGGCGAGGGCGAGCGATTCCGGGTACCGCTCGATGATCCGGTGCGCGAGGTCGACCTGCTGCAGCGTCGCGCGGACGGGATCGGGGACGTCGGTGGGGACGAACACCGACCAGAACTGCCCGACCACCCCGCCGGCACGGAGCTTCGGCAGGTCGGTGTGCAGGGACCCCTGCTCGGAGTCGATGCCCTCGATCCCGGAGTCGTGGGTCTCGCGCCGCTCCCAGGGCAGGTCGTTGTGTCCGTCGATGACCGGGAACGGGAGCGCGTCGAACGTCATGGCCACGACGCTACCGCGACGACCGCCGTCGCTAGGCTCGCCCCATGGACCCCGTCACGCTGCGGACCGAGCGGCTGGTCCTCTCGGTCCCCGAGCTCACCGATGCCGACGACGTCGTCGCTTACGCGACCGATCCCGACGTGGTGGCGTTCATCCCGATGCCCGAACCGTACGGTCACGCCGAGGCCCGCCACTGGCTCACGGCCGTGGTGCAGGACGGCTGGGCGTCGGACACCCGCTACGAGTTCGCCCTCCGCCGTGCCGACGACCCACGGCTGCTCGGTACCGTCGGGCTCTTCGGGTTCGCCGGCGGCGGCGCGGAGATCGGGTACGCGACCCACCCGGACGCCCGCGGGCACGGCTTCGTGACCGAGGCGGCGGACCGCGTGCTGCAGTGGGCGTTCGCGCCGGCTCCCGACGGGCTCGGGCTCGCGCGCGTGCAGTGGCGGGCGATGGCGGAGAACCGTGCGTCGATCGCCGTCGCGCAGCGGCTCGGCATGCGGTTCGAAGGGCGTCAGCGGTCCGCGGTGCTCCAGCACGGCCGGCGCCACGACCAGCTGCTGGCAGCCGTCCTGCGCGACGACGACCGATCCGTCCGACCGGACTGGCCGACGTCGTGACCGTCACGTTCCGGGTCGTCACCGACCTCGCTGTCCCGCCGGAGCGCGCGTTCGCGCTGTCGCTCGACATCGGCGCGCACGAGCGGTCCATGGCCGCCACGGACGAGCGCGCGGTCGCGGGCACCACGGCCGGCACGATCGGGCTCGGTGAGTCCGTCACGTGGCGCGCGCGGCACTTCGGGATCGTGTGGCGGATGACGAGTCGGATCACGGCCCTGGAGGCGCCCCACCGGTTCGTCGACGAACAGGTGCGTGGACCGTTCGCCCGGTTCCGGCACGAGCACCGGTTCGAGCCGTCGGCCGGCGGCACGCGGATGGTCGACGAGATCGAGTTCCGCGCACCGCTCGGGGTGCTCGGGGTCGTCGCCGAGCGGCTCGCGCTGGCCCGGTACCTGCCGCGGCTGATCCGGGAGCGCAACGCCTCGCTGGCGGCCGAACTCGCCGACGAGCGCGGCGGTGCCGGCGACGACGAGCGCGGCGACGGCACGGGTCAGGGCGCGGCGAGCTCCCCCAGCGCGTCGTAGGCCTGCGCCACCGCGTCCACCCGTGCACGCCCGCCCGGGCCGGATGCCTCGTACACGTCGTTCGCGACCGCGGCGACGACGGCGAACAGCGCCGCCATCGAGTCGAACGCCGACGGGGAGTCCACCGGGCAGAGGATCGCCGTGGCCGCCGGGGCCGCGATGACCGCCGCGGTCGGGTCGCCCAGGACGACGACGTCCGCGCCGCTGGCGACGCAGTGCCGCACGAGCTTGCCGATGCCGGCGGCGTGCCGGCGCACCGTGACGATGATGACGAGGTCGCGTCGGTCGAGGTCGGCCACCTCTTCGCCGAGGCGCTGCCCCGGGGCCGGGCCGATGCGGACGTCCGGTCGGACCTGCGCGAGCTGGGCGCGCAGCTGGAGGGCGATCGGGTACGCCCCGCGCTCCCCCGCCACGAGCACCCGCCGCGCGCGGACGATCCGCCGGGCGAGACGGGGACGGTCGGCCCGGGCGAGCGAGGCGAACGCGGCGTCGAGGTTGCGCGACTCGACGGCGCGCTGGTCGACGTGCGCCGCGTCCTCGGCGGCCCACGGCAGGCCGGAGCCCCGTGCCGACATCAGGTTCTGCCGGACCTCGGCGGCGTCCTGGAAGCCGAGCGACCGGACGAGCCGGGAGACCGTGGCCTTCGAGGTGCCCGACTCGGCGGCGAGCTCGGCTGACGTCCCGACGAGCAGGAGTTCGGGGTCGTGGCGCACCATCGCGGCGACGCGGCGCTCGGCCGGGGACAGCTGCTCCCACACCGAGTCGATGCGCGCCCGGACGTCGAGGCCCGCGGTGCTCACGCTGCGGCCACCCGTCCGACCGCGACCGCGAGCGCGTCGAGCCCGAGGGCGATGTCCTCGGTGGAGACGAACTCGTCGGGGTGGTGGCTGATGCCGTCCGGGTTGCGGAGGAAGAGCATCGCGACATCGGTCACGAGCCCGAGCGACATGGCGTCGTGTCCCGCGCGGGAGAACAGCTCGATCGGACGGGGCTCCCCCGTCGACTCGATGCCCGCCCGGACGGCGTCCATCAGCCGCGGTGCGCAGAACACCGCCGGCGCACGGTGGACCTCGGTCGGCTCGACGCTGACGCCACGGCGTTCCCCGATGAGCGCGAACGCCTTCGTGATCTCGTCCCACACGGCGTCGCGTCCCTCGTCGAACTCCCCGCGCAGGTCGACCGAGAACCGTGCCAGCCCCGGGACGACGTTCACGGCACCGGGTTCGACGGTCATGGTGCCGACCGTGCCGACGTGCTGCGACGCCCGGCAGATCCGTTCGACGGCGAGGGCGGCCTCGGCGGCGGCGAGCAGCGCGTCGTGCCGTCGGTCGTAGGGGGTACCGCCGGCGTGCCGGGCCTCGCCGACGGCCTCGACGGTGAACCGCCGCGCGCTCGCGATGCTCGTGACGACGCCGAGCGCCTGACCGGCCTGTTCGAGGTACGGTCCCTGCTCGATGTGCGCCTCGAGGTAGCCGGCGAGCACCGACGGTTCGACCGCGGCCTCGTGCACGCGCGACGGGTCGAGCCCGAAGCGGGTGAAGGCGTCGCGGAGGGTGACTCCGTCGCCGTCGGCGAGGTCCCACCAGGACTCGTCCCAGACACCGGCGACCGCGGAGGACCCGAGCAGCGCCTTGCCGAAGCGGGTGCCCTCCTCGTCGGAGAACGCGATGACCTCGAGCGCGACGGGGAGCGGGCCGTCGGCGGTCACACGCGCCACCGTCCGGATCGCCATGAGGACCCCGACGATCCCGTCGTACCGGCCGGCGTCCACCACGGTGTCGAGGTGCGACCCGAGCAGCAGCACGGGGGCGTCGGGGGTCGCACCGTCGACGCGGCCGTGCAGGTTGCCCGCCGCGTCCTGCCAGGTGCTGAGGCCGGCGTCGCGCATCCAGCCGGCGACGATCGCGTTGACCCGTGCGTGCTCCGGCGAGAGGTAGACGCGGGTGATCCGGCCGGGCTCCTCGGTGACGGTCGCGAGTTCGTCGCACCACCCGGCGATCAGCGTCGCGTCTGCGGTGGCGGTCGCGGAGGCCCGGACCACGGACGGCGCGCTCACGCCGACACCCCGGCAGCGACGACGCCTGCGCCGGCGTAGACGTCGAGCGCCGCGTCCACGCCACCGCCGGACGGCACCGCGTGCCCGGCCCGGCGCAGGGCGTGCTCGAGCGCGGCGAGGGTCGTCACGACGGTGTCCTTGCGCGCGTTGTAGCCCATGGTGCCGATCCGCCAGACCCGTCCGTGCAGCGGCCCGAACGACGTGCCGATCTCGATGCCGTGGTCGTCGAGCATCGCGGCGCGGACCTGGTCGCCGACGACGTCCGACGGGATCTCGACCGCGACGACGTTGTGCATCTTGTGCCCGAGGTCGCCGAAGACGCCGAGCCCGAGTGCCTGCACGCCGGCGGTCATCGCGCGACCGGCGGTCTCGTGCCGTGCGACCACGGCGTCGCGGCCCTCCTCGAGCAGGATCCGGGCGCACTCGTTCGCGGCGTAGAGCATCGACGCGGCCTCGGTGTGGTGGTTGAGCCGTCGCGGCCCCCAGTAGTCGAGGATCATCGCGAGGTCGAGGTAGTTCGACCGGATGGGTTCGTCGGCGACCTCGTCCCCGGGTTCGCGGATGCCCGCCTCGACGCTGCGACGCTGGTCGAGCACAGCGACGGCCCGCGGCGAGACGGTGAGCGGCGCGCTGCCGGACGGTCCGCCCAGGCACTTCTGCAGCCCCGCGCTCACGGCGTCGATGCCCCAGGCGTCGACCTCGAGCGGGTTGCCCCCGACGGTGGCGGTCGCGTCCGTGTAGAACAGCACGCCGTACCGTTCGCAGATCGCTCCGAGCTCGTCGAGCGGCTGGTTCATCGTGGTCGAGGTGTCGCCCTGCACGATCGCCAGGACCTTCGGGCGCACCCGCGCGATCGCGTCCTCGATCGCCGACGGGGTGAACACCTGCCCCCACTCGGTCTCGATCGTGTGGACCTCGGCCCCGGCACGCCCGGCGATCTCGGCGAGCAGGTGCCCGAAGCGCCCGAACACCGGCACGAGCACGCGGTCCCCCGGGGCGAGCAGGGAGACGAGCGCCGCCTCGATGCCGGCGCGGGAGGTGCCGTCGACGAGGACGGTCGCCTCGTTCGTGGTGCCGAACACCCGCCGGTACAGCTCCTGCGTCTCGTTCATCGTGGTGGTCATCCACGGGTCGTACTGCCCGACGAGCGGGGTCGACAGGGCACGGAGCACCCGCGGGTCGGCGGTGATCGGCCCCGGTCCCATGAGCAGACGGGCGGGTGGGTTCACAGGGAGCATGTTCGGTCCTCTCGTTCCGGTGGAGATCGTATCGGAACGATCGTTACAGCGGTGTTCCCGCGAGCACGGGTCGGTCGACGAGCGCTCCGCTGACGGACGTGACGCCGCCGTCCGCGGTCGCGACCAGTCGCCCGCGCAACCAGGTCTCGGTGACGCTGCCCCGCGCCTCCAGGCCGGCGAACGCCGAGACGGGGTTGCGGTGCGCGAGCCCGGCCACGTCGACGACCGCCGAGGCGGACGCGTCGAACACCGCGAAGTGCGCGAGTGCGCCCGGCGCGATGCGCCCGCGGTCGGCGAAGCCGGCGAGTGCCGCCGGGCCGGTCGTGAAGTGCGGCAGCAGCTGCTCGAGCGCGACACCGCGGCGCAGGGCCTCCGTCCACACGGCACGGAAGCCGACCTGCAGCCCGGCGATCCCGCCCCAGGCGGTCCCCCAGTCGTCGGTCTTGAGGTCCGCGGTGGACGGCGAGTGGTCGGACACGATCATGTCGATCGTCCCGTCCAGGACCCCGGCCCAGAGCGCGTCGCGGTTGGCGTCGTCGCGGATCGGCGGGCAGCACTTGAACTCGGTCGCCCCGTCGGGGATCGTGCCGGCCTCGAAGGCGAGGTAGTGCGGGCAGGTCTCGACCGTGATCCGCACGCCGTCGTCCTTCGCGGCGCGGATCATCGGCAGCGCGCCGGCGTCCGACAGGTGCAGGACGTGCACGCGAGCGCCCGTCTCGCGGGCACCCTCGACCACTCGGGCGATCGCGGACCGCTCGGCGTCGACCGGGCGGGTGGCGAGGAAGTCCTCGTAGTGTCCGCCGAGCGCCGCGTGGTCGACCAGGAACTCGGGGTCCTCGGCGTGCACGATGAGCAGGGCGTCGATGCGGGCGACCTCCTCGATCGCCGCGCGCAGCTGCGGTGCGTCGAGGTGCGGGAACTCGTCGACCCCGGACGGCGCGGTGAAGCACTTGAAGCCGAACACGCCGGCGTCGTGCAGGCCGTCGAGCGACCCGACGTTCGCCGGGACGGCACCGCCCCAGAACCCGACGTCGACGGCGACGCGGCCCGCGGCGCTCGCGCGCTTGACCTCGAGCGCCTCGACGGTCGTCGTCGCGGGGATCGAGTTGAGCGGCATGTCGATGATCGTGGTGACGCCGCCGAGTGCGGCCGCACGGGTCGCCGAGGCGAACCCCTCCCACTCGGTGCGGCCGGGCTCGTTCACGTGCACGTGCGTGTCGACCAGGCCAGGGAGCAGGACGTGCGCGTCGGGCACGGTGCGGTCCTCGACGGCGTCGACGGGTTCGTCCACGGCCACGACGGCATCGACCCGCCCGTCGCGGACGACGACGGCTGCGGGGCGGAAGGCGCCGTCGATCCAGGCGCGGCCGGCGCGCAGGACCAGGTCAGCGGGTGCGGGTGCGGCCGTCGTGTCCCCGGCAGGGCCCTGGAGGCGCGTCATGCGCCCGCCCCGACCGTCGCGCCCGCCATCGGCCGGCGTTCGAACCCCGCGAGCAGTCCCGCCATCGGCTTGGCCGGGGGTGGCGCGTACTCGCCGCGTCGCCCGGTCGTGAGCCCGAGGCGCACGAGGGACTCGGCGAGCACCGTGGCCGCCGCGACACCGTCGACGACCGGCGCCCCGACGGCCCGGGACACCTCGGCGCAGAAGTCCGCCATGCCGGCGCAGCCGAGCACCACGGCGTCGGCGCCGCCGGCGAGCACGGCCCGGCACTCCTCCACGACGAGTGCCCGGGCGTCCGAGTCCGGGTCCTCCAGGCGGAGCACGGGGACCTCGCACGCCCGGACCTCGGTCACGAGCGACGCGAACCCGTACCGTTCGGCGAGTTCGTGCGCCCGGCCGGTGGTCCGGCTCAGGGTGGTCACCACGCCGAACCGGCGCCCGAGCATCGCGGCGGCGTGGAAGGCCGCCTCCGCGATGCCGATGACGGGTCCGGACGCGACCTCGCGTGCCGCGTCGAGCCCGGGGTCCCCGAAACACGCGACCACGAACGCGTCGACACCGTCCTGCTCGCCGAGCGCGATCTGCTCGAGGAGCCCGGGGACGGCCAGCGCCTCCTCGTAGTGGCTCTCGATCGACGCCGGCCCCATGGTGGGGTTGACGGCCTCGACGATCGTCCCGGGCCCGGCGACCGCGGCGGCGGCGCTGCCGATCGCCGCGGTCATCGAGGAGGTGGTGTTGGGGTTGACGACGCGGATGCGCATCGAGTTCCTTCCGGTGGTGCGGGTGGTGCGGGTTGAACGGCTCGGTCGGTCAGGCCCGGCCGACCGCGGCGCCGTCGTCGACGGACGGGTCGTCGGCGGCCAGCACGGGCATGCTCGGACGGAGGCGCTCCATCCCGACGAAGACGACGAGACCGAGGGCGCACCCGATGAACCAGCTGTAGTTCGACAGCCACGGGACGACGCCGAGCGCCGACGGCAGGACCGCACTGGCGACCGACACCGCACCGGTGACGACGAGCGTCCAGATCGCGTTCGGGTTGAAGCCCTTGACGTACCAGTACCGGGCCGCGGGGTCCTTCGTGTACATGTCGTCGACCGCGATGCGCTGCTTCGCGACGATGTAGTAGCCGGCGATGAGGATCCCGAACAGCGGGCCGATCAGGGCGCCGAGGACCCCCAGCGTGTACAGGATCGCCTGGTCGTTGCCGTACCAGTTCCACGGGGTGAGGAGGACGGACCCGACGGCCGCGATCATGCCGCCCGCCCGCCAGCTGATCTTCCGCGGGGCCACGTTCGAGAAGTCGAACGCGGGGCTGATGAAGTTCGCGACGATGTTGATGCCGACGGTCGCGGTGACGAAGGTCAGCCCGCCGAGGAGGATCGCGAACGGCGCCCCGATCGCCTGCACGGTCTCGATCGGGTCGGTGATGAGCTTGCCGAACACCGGCACCGTGGCACTGGCGCAGAGGACGGTGAGCACCGAGAAGAACAGGAAGTTGATCGGCAGGCCCCAGAGGTTGCCACGCTTCACCGCGTCGAACGACTTTGCGTAGCGGGAGAAGTCGCCGAAGTTCAGCATCGGGCCGGAGAAGTAGCTCACCACGAGGGCGATCGCGGACAGCATCACCGGGATGCTCGCGCCGAACGACAGCGGCGCACCGGCGGACAGCGTGAACGAGATGTTCCCGATGCCGGCACGGCTGACGAGGTAGATCGCGAGGGCGATCATGATGACGTACACCGCCGGGCCGGCCCAATCGATGAACTTCCGGATCGCGTCCATGCCCATCCAGAAGAGGGCGCCCTGTGCGACCCAGAGGATGGCGTACGAGATCCAGCCGAGCGCGGAGAGCCCGAGGAACGAGTGCTCGAGGAGTCCCGCCGAGGCCGGGATGAACTTGAGGAAGACGATGTTGAGCGACTGGGCGGCGAGGAAGGTCTGCACGCCGTACCAGGCCATCGCGATGAGCCCGCGGATGATGGCGGGGACGTTCGCCCCGAGCACGCCGAACACCGCGCGGTTGATCACCGGGTACGGCACCCCGGTGCGCTGGGACGGCTTGGCGACGAGGTTCGCGAACACCTGCACGATGAGGATGCCGACCACCAGGGCGATGAGTACCTGCCAGCTGGCGATGCCCAGGGCGAAGAGCGACCCGGCGGTGACGTAGCCGCCGACCGAGTGCACGTCCGACATCCAGAACGCGAAGATGTTGTAGCTCGTCCAGGTCTGCTTGCGGAGCGGAGCGAGGTCCTCGTTGGTGAGCGCCGGGTCGTACCCGGGGCGGACGACGCCGGCACCGGCGGGTGCTGTCGTCGTGCGGGGGGCGTGGGGCGCGGCGACCGGGGGCTGGATCTCTGTTGCCATGGCGTCCTCCGAAGGAGTGGGAAGGGCGAGCGGTGCCCGCCTCTGCCACGACGCTACGGAGACACTGCGCCCGGCCCGTTACCCCCGTGTAACGGTCGTGTGTCGTGACGCCCGTCCTGGAACGATCGTTCCGACACGGACACGGACACCGACACCGACCGCCGTCTGCCGGCTCAGAGCGCGTGCGCCCCGAGGACCGCCCCGGCCGCGTACGTCGCGGCCAGGGCCAGCGCTCCCCCGGTCACGACACGGATCGTCGCCCGCGTACGCGGCGCACCACCGAGCGTGGCACCGGTCGTCCCGGTGGCGGCGAGCGCGACGAGCACCGCGACGACCGTCACCGCCACGCGGGCGGGCTCGGGACTGAGGAGCATCGCGAGGAAGGGCAGCGCGGCACCGGTCGTGAAGGTCGCCGCCGACACCCACGCGGCACGCCACGGGCTCACCACCTCGTCCGCGGCATCGCGGAGCGCGACCGCTGCCCGTCGACGGCGCACCTCGGGTCGGACGAGCTCGTCGGCGAGGGCGCTCGCGACGGCCGGGTCGACGCCGAGGCTCCGGTAGTGGGCGGCGATCGTGCCGGCGTCCTCCGACTCCGCCTCGAGCTCGGCCTGGTGGGCGGCCTGGCCGGTGCGCTGGGCGTCACGGGCACCACTGACGGACACGTACTCGCCGAGGGCCATCGAGACCGCTCCGCCGACGAGGGCTGCGGTGCCCGCCGCGATGACCGGACCGGTCCCCGCACCGGCTCCCGCGACGCCGACGAGCACCGCCGCGACCGAGACGATGCCGTCGTTGGCCCCGAGCAGGCCGGCGCGCAGCCAGTTGAGCCGGGCGGCGCTCGTGGCGTCGTGGTCCGTGGAGGGCAGGACGAGGTCCGCAGCGGTCGACATGCGGGCCAGGATGCCACTCGGCACGGGTCGGCGCCAGCATGGTGAGGCTACCCTGATCAGGGGTTTTCCGGTGAGGGCAGCCTCACCTCACCGGTCTGCGGCGTGCGGGAAGCCGCATCGGCACCGCACCCTCGGCACCCGGGCGGAACGTGCGGGCGCCCGGATGTCAGGATCGGCCCATGAGCGCGGGAATCAGGATCGACCACGTGGGCGTCACGGTGCCGGACATCGATGCCGCCACGGCGTTCTTCGAGGCGGCGTTCGACGCCGTCGTGCTGTACGACATGCGCTGCCGCACCGAGGAGCCGAACGCGACGGCCGAGGCGCACCGCTACCTGGGCATCCCGTCGACGATGGCACAGGGCGCGATGCGGATGCTCGCACTGCCGGACGGACCGGGGCTCGAGCTGTTCGAGTACCACGGACCGGACCAGCACCGTCCCGTGCACCCCGCGGACCTCGGGTGGCAGCACCTCGCGATGTACACGGACGACCTCGACGGCACGCTCGCCCGCATCGAGGCAGCCGGGGGCACCCGCAACTCGGATCCTCGGGACCTCCGCGGCCTCGAGGTCGGCGAGGGGAACCGGTTCGTGTACACCCGGACCCCGTGGGGCTCGACGCTCGAACTCGTCAGCTACCCGACGCCGCAGCCGTACCTGCTCGTCGCACCACGGGCGAAGTGGGCGCCGTGGCCGAGCGCGGCGGACGCGCTGCCCGTTCCCCAGCCGGAGCCGGAGCCTCAGCCGTCCTGACGGGTCAGTCGTCGGCAGCGACGACACCCTCGGCAGCGTCGACGCCGTCGGCGATCCAGACCCGGGTCGGCCGCCCGCTCAGCGCGTGCGCGAAGGGGGCGCCCACGGGACGGAACCCCGCGCCGCGGTACAGCCGGAGCGCCGGCGCGTTGTCGTCCAGCGCGTGCAGCAGGGCTCGGCGGTGGCCCGCGGCTCCCGCCTCGGCGACGGCGCCCAGCAGCAGGGACCGTCCGAGTCCGTGCCCCTGGGCCCGCGGGTCGACGGCGAGGAGCGAGAGGTAGGCCGCGTCCTCCGGGTCCCCCGGACGCCCCGTCCCCGGAGCGGTGACGAGCGCGAACCCGGCGATCGCCGCGGCCGCACCACGGTCCGGCTCCGTCGACGCCACGACGAGCGCGACGCGGGGCACCGCGAACTTCGACCGGGCGCGTTCCCGGACCGCGTCCGACTCGGGCACACCGTCACGGGTGGCGACGGCGCGCGTCCACAGGTCGACGCACGCGGTGACCTCGTCCTCGACGGCGGCACGCACGACGAACGACGACCCGATCACCCGTTCAGCGTACGGCTGCGGACTGCCCCACCCGGAACGACGCCCCGCGGTGCTCCGCCGGCAGCCGGTCACCGCGGCCGTGCAGCTTGTGCCGCAGCGATCCGGGCTCGTAGCCCTCGGGGTAGACGCCGCGAGCACGGAGCTCCGGCACGACGAACTCGATGACGTCCTCCCACGTCCCCGGGGTCACCGCGTAGGCGAGGTTGAACCCGTCGACGTCCGTCTGCTCCTGGATCTCGACGAGCCGGTCGGCGATGGTCGCCCCGCCGCCGACCGCGACCGGGCCGAGGCCGCCGATCGCCGTGTGCCGGGCGAGGTCCCGGATCGTCCACTTCGACCCGTCGGACCCGGTGGCCGCCGCGATGTTCGCCGCCGCGGACTGGATCGCGTTCGACTCGACGTCGCCGAGCGGCTCGTCGAGGTCCCACTGCGACAGGTCGACGCCCATCCAGCCGGAGTTGAGCACGAGCGCACCGAGCTCCGAGGCGTAGGACAGGTAGTCCTCGTACTTGGCCTGGGCGAGCTCGTCGGTGGCGTCGGTGATGACGGTGAGCAACGTGTAGACGCGGGCGGCGTACCGGTCGCGACCAGCAGCCTCCAGGGCGTCACGGACCTTCCGCACGGTCGACGCGAGCTGCTCGACGGTCGGTGCGCCCACGAACACCGCCTCGGCGTTCTCGGCCGCGAACCGGATGCCGCGCGGTGAGGCCCCGGCCTGGTAGATCACGGGCGACCGCTGGACCGACGGCTCGGACAGGTGGATGCCCGGGACGTCGAAGTGCGTGCCGTGGTGCTCGATCGGGTGGACCTTCGCGGGGTCGGTGAAGACGCCGGTCTCGCGGTCCTCGACCACGGCGTCGTCCTCCCACGAGCCCTCCCACAGCTTGTAGAGGACCTCGAGGTACTCGTCGGCGACGTCGTACCGGTCGTCGTGCGAGAGCTGGTCGGTCTGCCCCATGTTCCGCGCGGCACTCGGCAGGTACCCGGTCACGACGTTCCAGCCGATGCGGCCCTTCGTGAGGTGGTCGAGCGTCGAGATGCGTCGGGCGAACGGGTACGGGTGCTCGTACGCGGTCCCCGCCGTGATCCCGAAGCCGAGGTGCTCGGTCACCGACGCCATCGCGGACACGAGCAGGATCGGGTCGTTCACGGGGACCTGCGACCCGGTGCGGAGCGCGGCCTCGTTCGAGTCGCCGTAGACGTCGTACGTCCCGAGCACGTCGGCGATGAAGATCCCGTCGAAGTTGCCCCGCTCGAGCAGCTGCGCGAGGTCGGTCCAGTACGACAGGTCGTTGTAGTGCCGGGACCGGTCCCGCGGGTGCCGCCAGAGCCCGGAGGACTGGTGCGCCACGCAGTTCATGTCGAAGGCGTTGAACCGGATCTGACGGTGCTCGCTGCTCGTGCTCACGGGCGTGACGGTACGTGCCGTCCCGGGGCGGACGGCGGAAGGTGACGAACCGTGACGTGGGACTGCGGTCCGGGAGGGACGGTGCGGGCCCGCATCGTGCCTCCTGGACCGCAGACCGGTCGCGTCAGGAGCGCGTGGTCGCCTCGCGCGCGGCGGCCTCGGCCGCGACCCACGCGAGCATCCCGCACTTGACCCGCATGACGAACTTCGAGACGCCGTGGAACGCGACGAGGTCCTCGAGCACGTCCTCGTCGGGTTCGCCCGCACCGCGGGACCGCATCATCGTGCGGAACTCCTCGGTGAGCGCGAGCAGCTCGGGCACCGTGCGACCGACCGCCATGTCCGTGAGGACCGACGCCGACGCCATCGAGATCGAGCAGCCGTCGCCCTGCCACGCGAGACCGGCGATGCGGTCGGTGCCGGGCTCGAGGCGCACGCGCACGGTGATCTCGTCGCCGCAGGTGGGGTTGCGCTCGAAGTGCTCGGCGTCGGAGTCGGGCAGCTCGCCGTCGCCGTGCCGGGCCTTCGCGTGGTCGAGGATGACCTGCTGGTAGAGGGAGTCGAGGGCGCTCATGCGGTCGCTCCGAAGTAGCCGCGGACCTCGCCGACGGCCGTGAGGAACCGGTCGACGTCCTGCTCGGTCGTGTAGACGTACGTGCTCGCACGGCTGGTGGCGACGAGGCCGAGCCGACGGTGCAGCGGTTGGGCGCAGTGGTGGCCGGAGCGCACCGCGATGCCCTGCGCGTCGAGGTACTGCGAGACGTCGTGGGCGTGCACGCCGTCGACGTCGAACGACACGAGACCGGACCGCGGCACGCCGGCGGGCGGACCGACGACGTGGATGCCCGGGATCGCGGCGAGTCCGGTGAGCATGCGCTCGGCCAGGTGCTCCTCGTGCGCGCGGACCCGCTCCATGCCGATGCCCTGCAGGTAGCGGACCGCCTCGGCGAGCGCCACGGCCTGCGACACGGGCTGGGTGCCGGCCTCGAACCGCTCGGGTGCCGGCATGAAGTCGGTGCGCTCCATCGTCACCGTGGTGATCATCGAGCCGCCGGTCCGGAACGGGGGCAGGGCGTCGAGCAGCTCGTGGCGGCCCCAGAGCACGCCGATGCCGTTCGGCCCGAGCATCTTGTGCCCGGAGAACGCCGCGAAGTCGACGCCGAGCGCCTGCACGTCGAGCGGCCGGTGCGGTGCGGACTGGCAGGCGTCGAGGACGACGAGGGCACCTTGCGCGTGGGCGGCCGCGACGACGGCGGACACCGGGGCGACCATGCCCGTGACGTTCGAGACGTGGGCGAAGGCGACGACCTTCGTGCGGTCGGAGACCAGGGCGACGGCGTCCTCGGCCGTCCAGGTGCCGTCGTCCGCGACGGGGACCCAGCGGAGCGTCGCACCGGTCAGCGCGGCGAGCTCCTGCCACGGGACGAGGTTGGCGTGGTGCTCGGCCTCGGTGACGAGGACCTCGTCGCCGGGTCCGATGCGGAAGCGCTCGGCGTCCGGTCCCCCACGGCCGCGGCTCGCGTTCGCGATGCCGTACGCCACGAGGTTGAGGGCGTCGGTGGCGTTCGCGGTCCACACGACCTCGGACGATGATGCCGCCCCGACGAACTCGGCGACGGTGGCCCGGGCGTCCTCGTACGCGTCGGTGCTCAGCGCGGCGAGGGTGTGCGCGCCACGGTGCACGGCGGCGTTGTCGTGCTCGAGGAAGCGTCGTTCGGCGTCGAGCACCTGGCGGGGTCGTTCGGCGGTGGCCCCGGAGTCGAGGTAGGCGAGGGGGAACCCGTTCACCTCCTGCTGGAGGATCGGGAAGTCCCGTTTGATCGCCTCGACCTCGGACTCGGTGAGCGGTTGGTTGGGCGCCACGACAGTCACCACACAATGGTGGTCTGCTCGCGGCCCGGAGTCCAGTCGGACGGGTACCGCTGACGGCGAACGGCCCCGGACACGTGGTCCGGGGCCGTCCGTGCGGTGCGCGGGAACCGCGTCACTCGTTGCCGATCTGCTTGTCCGCCGCGTCACGGGCGCCGTCGATCTTGTCGTCGTACTTGCCACCCGTGGCCTTCTTGACCGCGTCGGCGACACCGCCGAGCACCTTGTCGCTGATGTCCTCGGCCTTCTCGCTCTTCAGGGCGTCCTGGACCTTGTTGTCCTGCAGGAAGTCCTGGGCCTTCTTCGTGATGTCGTCGAACCCCGCCATCGGTTGCTCCTCGTCGCCGGTACGGAGCCCGGTGCCCCGTCGTGCGGCCGATCGTAGGCCGGTGGCCCGTCAGGTGTGTCGGATCGTGACGAAGTGTTCACACCATCTGCGCGCTGCGTCGGCGGGCGAGCACGTAGCCGACGGCGACCGACCCGGACACCGCCAGGAGCGAGGGGATGAGGATGTCGGTCCCCTGCTGGGTGAACTCGACGACGAGCACGAGGGCCGTGAAGGGCGCCCGCATCGTCGTCGCGAGGAAGGCCGCGGCGCCGATGAACGCGAACGCCGTGAGGCTCGGCCCGTCGGTCGGCCAGAGCAGCAGCCAGAGGCCACCGAGTCCACCGCCGACCGCGGAGCCGATCGCGATCGACGGGGTGAGCGTGCCGCCGACGGCCCCGGCACCGATCGTGGCCGAGGTCGTGATCGTGCGGATGACCCCGAGCGCGAGCAGGAACAGGATCGGCGAGAGCCCGGCGACGGAGCCGTCCTCGAGCGAGGCGTTCATCGCGAGGACACCGAGCGCCCGCCCGTTGCCGAGGATCTCGGGGAAGGGCACGGCGATGAGTCCGACCATGGCGAAGACGACCGGCAGCACGACGATGAGCCGCCACCCCTTCGGCGCGAGGCCCTGCAGCCGGTTCGTGAGCTTCACGAAGCCGACGCCCGCGAACCCGAGGACCGGCCCGACGACCACCGCCCAGACGAGGAGCGACGGCGAGAGGTGCATCGCCGGCACGTGGTAGAGCACCTCGTCCGGGATCACGAGGCGTGCCACGAACGCCGCGACCGCGCTCGTCGCGAAGGCCGGCAGCGCGGTCGCGAAGGTGAGCTCGCCGAGCAGCACCTCGACCGCGAACAGGGCGCCCCCGAGCGGGACGTCGTAGACCGCGGCGAGGCCGGCGGCGGCACCGCAGGCGACGAGGATCTTCGTCTCGCGGGCGGTCAGGCCGGCCCGTGCCGTCACGAGCTGGGACAGCCACGCCCCGATCTCGCGCGGCGCCACTTCTTTGCCGATCGAGGCGCCGAGGCCCACGGCCAGGATCTGCACGCCCGCGTTCGCGACCGTCGCGAGGGCGGGCATCCGCTTCCCGCCGACGGCCGCGGGCACGGAGACGACCGGGCGGCCCCAGCGTCGGAGCGCCCACCAGGCGACGCCGGTCAGGAGGCCGGCGGCGACGAGGGCGAGGAAGCGGTTCAGCGCACTCGGTGCGTCTGCGGCCTCGAGGTGGCCGCCGAACGGGTACCCGAACGCGACGAACTGGATGAGCTGCAGCGCGAGCCACACCGAGATGCCGGCGATGCCGCCTGCCACCCCCACCAGTCCGGTGACGACCGCGAGCTTGAGTGCCCAGACCGGGGTCGCACGTGTCGCGTGTCCAGGGTGCGGCATGACCGGAAGCCTAGCGGCACGTCGGCACCGCCCCCGCGACCGGGCGGACGCTGCCGGGCCGAGCCGCGCCTCCTGGGCGGTGGCCGGACCCGCTGCCGTCAGACGGCCGTGAGCCGGTACGGCACCACGCAGTCGGCCGGCACGAGCGGCGGCTGCAGGCCGACCGTCTCGAGCGCGCGCCCACGGAACACCCGGTCTCCCGACCACCACGGGGGCGGCACGATGCCGTGCCCGGCGCCGACCACGACCGGGTCGACCCGGTACGCGGTGTCCGGGTCGAGGTCGAGGAAGGTGACGCGGCCGGTACCAGACACCTCGGACCGGCCGGTGCTGACGAAGAAGAACAGCGCCTGCCGCTTGTCGGCGGCGACCGTGCCGGACACGAGCCGGGTCTCGTCGACCTCGTCGACGCGCACGAGGTCGCCGCCGTGCAGCAGCCCCCGCCACTCCTTGTGGAGCGCGATCCACTCGGCGAGCGCGGTCTCCTCGGCGTCCGTCGCCTGCGCGAGGTCCCACTCGATGCCGAAGTGCCCGACGATCGCGGTCCCGGCACGGAACGCCAGGTCGTGCACCCGGCCGGTCGTGTGGTTCCGGCCGCTCGCGACGTGGGAGCCGAGCAGTTCCGGGGGCAGGAGCTGCTGCGTCCACCGGTGCATCTGCTGGCGCTCGAGCGGGTCGATGTCGTCCGAGACCCAGACGCGGTCGGTGTGCTCGATCACGCCGAGGTCCACGCGGGCGCCACCCGACGAGCAGGACTCGATCTCGAGCGCCGGGAACCGTTCCTTCAGCGTCGCCATGAGCCGGTACGCCGCCAGGGTCTGCTCGTGGACCGCTGCGCCGCCGCCGAGGTGCCCCGCCTCGACGAGGTCGCGGTTGTGGTCCCACTTGACGTAGTCGACGCCGTGCTCGCCGATGATCGCGGTCATCCGCTCGAGCAGGTACGCGAACGCCTCGGGGATCGCGAGGTTCAGCACCTGCTGGTCCCGGGACCGCACCGGCAGGCGTCCGTCCGCCTGCAGGATCCACTCCGGGTGGGCTCGGGCGAGGTCGCTGTCCTCGTTGACCATCTCGGGCTCGAACCACAGGCCGAACTGCATGCCGAGCGCCCGCACCCGGTCGACGATCGGACCGAGGCCGTCCGGCCAGACGTCCTCGTCCACGTACCAGTCGCCGAGGCCCGCGTGGTCGTCGCGACGGTGCCGGAACCACCCGTCGTCGAGCACGTACCGCTCGACCCCGAGCCGTGCGGCGCGCTCGGCCAGGTCGGTCAGCCGGGCGAGGTCGTGGTCGAAGTAGACCGCCTCCCAGACGTTGAGCGTCACCGGGCGGGGCGTCCTCGGGTGCTGCGGGCGGCTGCGGAGCCACCGGTGGAAGCGGCGGGCCTGGTCGTCGAGGCCGTCCCCGTACGCGGCGTACACCCACGGTCCCTCGTAGCTGTCCCCGGTGCCGAGGCGCACCTCGCCGGGGAGCAGGAGTTCGCCGCCGCCGACGACCTGGCGGCCGGTGGCGAGGCGTTCCGCGAGGTGCCGGTGGTTGCCGCTCCACGCCGTGTGCACGCCCCAGACCTCGCCGTGGGCGAACCCGAACCCGGGGACGCCGACGCTCAGGACCGTGGCGGCGTCGGCGCCCGTCCGGCCCTTCCGGCCCTCGCGCTCGTGGGTGCCGACGACGAGCTCGCGGCGCTGCGGGGTGCGCTCCTTGCCCCAGCGGCCGGCGAAGTCGAGGACCTCGCGGGCGTGCGACGGGACCGGGAGGGCCAGGGTGAGGTCGTCGACGGTGTAGGTGCCGGCGGCCGTGTTGGTGACGGCGGCGCGGGTGCGGACGAGGCCGGAGGGGAGCATCTCGACGGTGAGGCGGAGGGCGAGGCCGGCGGTGGCGTCCACGGCGTGGGCGGTGACGGAGGCGGGGGC
>NZ_JAFEVQ010000032.1:0-40228 GCF_020882855.1 Curtobacterium sp. GD1
GTCGAGCAGCAGTTCGCCGGGCTCTTCATCACGCACTCCGTGTCCGAGGCCGTGTACCTCTCCACCGAGGTGATCGTGATGTCCGGGCGCCCCGGCAGCATCGTCGGCCGGTTCGACGTGCCGTTCCCGATGCCCCGCGACCCCGACATCCGCTTCACACCCGAGTTCGCCGAACTGGTCGGCGAGGTCTCGCACGCGCTCCGGGAAGGACACCGCTGATGGTCACCCTGCAGGAGGCCGCCGAGACCCGCGCGGTCCGGGCCGCCGCCCGTCGCGCCGCTCCTCGGGCCCGCCGCGGCATCGCGTGGTGGCAGCCCGTCGTCGTCCTCGCCGTGCTCGTCGGCATCTGGTACGCGGCGGCCGCGTACTACGACCACGTCCGCGGCCTGGCCTTCCTCGTGCCGTACCCGCACCTCGTGGCGAAGGCGATCGTCGCGCCGACGATGCCGGACGGGTCGCCGTCCACGTTCGGCTCCGACCTCTGGTCCGCCCTCGGACGCACCACCGTCGTCTCGCTCACCGGCCTCGGCTTCGCGATCGTGATCGGCGTCGTCTGGGCGATGGCGATGGCGCAGGCGAAGTGGCTCGAGAACTCGCTGTACCCGTACGCCGTGGTGCTGCAGTGCGTGCCGATCCTCGCCCTCGTGCCGCTCATCGGCGCCCTGTTCGGCTACGAGTTCGTCAGCCGCGTGATCGTCACCGTGATGATCGCGCTGTTCCCGATGGTGTCGAACACGCTGTTCGGACTGCAGTCCGCCGACCGCGCGCAGCGTGAGCTGTTCCAGCTGCAGCGCGCCGGCCGGTTCGCCCAGCTCGTCAAGCTGCAGTTCCCCGCCGCGCTGCCGTCGATCTTCGTCGGCCTGCGCACCTCCGCCGGGCTGAGCGTCATCGGGGCGATCGTCGGCGACCAGTTCTTCCAGCGCGGCAACCCCGGGCTCGGCGTCCTCATCCAGGTGACCGCATCGCGCCTGATGGGCCCCGAGCTGTACGCGACCATCCTGATCGCCTCGCTCTACGGCGTCGCCGTCTTCCTCGTGTTCGGCCTGATCGGCCGCCTGGCCGTCGGCCGCTGGCACGACTTCAGCTGATCCCCCCCCAGAACCCACACCCCTTCCCACCACAGCACCACGAGACCCGCACCACGAACGGAGCCTCCATGCGCACCACCTCCCGCCTCGGCGTCGCCACCGCCGCCCTCGCCGCCACCGCCATCGCCCTCACCGGCTGCGCGGCGGGGTCGTCCGGCAGCACCGGGACGACCGCCGCGACCTCGTCGACCGCCTCCGGGCCCAAGGTCGACCTCGCCGGCGCGTGCCCCGCGACCGTCGTCGTCCAGACCGACTGGAACCCCGAGGGCGAGCACGGCCACCTCTACCAGATGCTCGGCCCGAACCCGGTGATCGACTCCTCCGGCAAGACCGTCACCGGCGACCTCTACGCCAACGGGAAGAGCACCGGCGTCAAGCTCGAGATCCGTGCCGGCGGCCCGGCGATCGGCTACACCAAGGTCGCATCGCAGATGTACCAGGACAAGGACATCACCCTCGGGTACATGTCCACGGACGAGCAGGTGCAGTTCTCCGGCAACCTGCCCACCACGGCGGTGTTCGCCGAGAACGACCAGTCCCCGATGTCGATCATGTGGGACCCGAAGACGTACCCGGAGGTCGACAGCATCAAGAGCCTCGGCAAGGCCCTCGAGAAGGACGGCGGCGTCGTCCGCTACTTCAACGGTGCCGCCTACATGACGTACCTGGAGCAGTCCGGGATCCTGCCGAAGAAGGTCCTCGACGGCAGCTACGACGGCACGCCGTCGAAGTTCGTGTCCGCAGGCGGCAAGGACGCCCAGCAGGGCTTCGCGACCGCCGAGCCGTACATCTACCAGAACCAGGTCGCGGCCTGGGGCAAGAAGGTGGACTACGCGCTCGTCTCGAGCACGGGGTGGAACCCCTACCCCGAGGCGATGTCGGTCCGTACCGGTGACCTGAAGAAGCTCGAGCCGTGCCTGCAGAAGCTCGTGCCGGTCATGCAGCAGGCCGACGTGGACTACCTGAAGGCCCCGGGCGCCACGAACGACCTCATCACGAAGCTCGTGCAGCAGTACAACAACGGCTGGACCTACGACTCGAAGGTCGGCGCGTTCGCCGCGGCCCAGATGGTGAAGCTCGGCCTCGCGAAGGACACCGACGGCTACATCGGGTCGATGGACGAACAGCGCATGCAGGACTTCATCGCCAAGGCGACGCCCGTCTTCGCCGGCACCGGTGACGTCAAGAGCGGCCTGAAGCCCTCCGACCTGTACACGAACGAGTTCCTCGACAAGTCCATCGGTCTGGGTTCCTGACACCGGTCGGCTCCCGTCGGACGGGAGCCGACCAACAAGCGGACGGGAGGCGCGGTGCCACGCCGCCCCGCGCCTCCCGTCCGTCGTCCCCGCACCACCCACCCACCAGGAGTGAGCATGACCACCGTCACCCCCACCTCCGTCGAGGCGCTGCGCGCCGAGCTCGTCGCACTGCTCGGTGAGCGCGGCGTGAGCGCCGACGAGCGCACGCGGGCCCGCGCCTCCGTCGACGAGGCCACCATGAGTCCCATCCTCAGCGAGCAGCTGCCCCTCGGCCTCGCCGACCTCGTCGCGTCGCCGGCCAGCGCCGACGACATCGCCGCCACCCTGCAGGCCGCGGTCCGGCACGGCGTCCCCGTCACCACCCGCGGGAAGGGCACCGGGAACTACGGCCAGGGCATCCCGCTGCACGGCGGCCTGGTCCTCGACACGTCGCGGGCACGCGCCGTCGTCGAGGTCGGCGACGGCTGGATCACCGCCGAGGCCGGCGCGTCCATGGTCGCCCTGGAACAGGCGGCCGCTGCCACGGGCCAGCAGCTCTGGATGTACCCGTCCACCGCGCAGTCGACCATCGGCGGCTTCCTGTCCGGCGGTTCCGGCGGCACCGGGTCGATCGCGCACGGGTCGAACTGGCAGGGCTTCGTCACGGCGCTCGACGTCGCGCTCCCCGGCGCCGACGAGCTGCTGCACGTCGAGGGCGACGAGGCGCAGCCGTTCGTGCACACCTACGGCACCGCCGGCGTCATCGCCCGCGCCACCGTCCGGCTCGAGCCGCTGCAGGAGTGGCGAGCCGTCTACGCGGCGTTCCCCACCTTCGAGGACGCGCTCGTCGCTGTCCGCACGCTGCGCGGACTCGACCCGGTGCCGCGGCTCGTGAGCGCCGACCGCGCCGAGATCGCCGCGACGCTGCCGTCCGACCTGGCCGTCCCCGACGACCGGGCGAGCCTGCGAGCGATCATCGACGACGTCGTGGTCGACGAGGCGCGGGCACGCATTGAGGCCGCCGGCGGTGAGGTCCTGGACGTCCGCGAGGGCCTGCAGCAGACCACGAAGGTGTCGATGCTGTCGTACAACCACCCGATCTGGTGGCTGAAGCGGAACACGAGCGACACCGAGTACTTCCACGTCGAGGTCGGCGGTGAGGCGCTCATCGACCGGATCGCCGAGGTCGAGGCCGTCTACCCCGGCGGCATGCTCCACATCGAGGCCGCGCACGTCGGACCGATCGGGATGCTCACCGCGCCGTACACCGGGGCCGAGGACGTCTACGCCGGCTACCCGGTGCTCCGCGAACTCGGCGTCCGGGTGCACAGCCCGCACCAGTACTACGTCGACCACGGCGTCGAGGAGCTCGTGGCGCTGAAGCAGCGCACCGACCCCGCGGGGCTGCTCAACCCCGGGCACGTCATCGACCCGTCGCTCGTGGTCAGCGGTGGCTCAACCGCGTCCGCGCAGCCCGTCGTCCCGGGGTTCGGCAAGTGAGCGCCGGCATCGGCACGGTCCGCTCGCGTCGGCTCGCGGAACTGTCCGGTCCTGCCGTCGCTGCGGGCTTCGGGCCGGACACGATCGTCGTGCAGCCCACCGGCGCCGTCGAGCACCACGGCCCGCACCTGCCGCTCCTGACCGACCACCTGCTCGCCGAGCACATCGGTGGGGCGGCGGTCGAGCAGGCCGCTGCCGAGGGACTGGACGTCTGGCAGCTCCCGACGCTGTCGTTCACGAAGTCCGACGAGCACAGCTGGGCGCCCGGCACGGTGTGGCTCGACAGCGACACGATGTTCGACACCGCCGTGCAGATCGGTCGCGCGGTCGCCCTCACCGGTGCCGGCACCCTGGTGTTCGCCAACGGGCACGGCGGCAACGTCGCCCTGCTGCAGGTCGCCCTGCGTGAGATCCGGAAGCGCTACGGGTTGAAGACCTTCCTCATGCCGACCCTCGCGCGCGTCCCCGGCCCGGACGGCGAGGACGCGGACGAGCTCGGGCTGGGGATCCACGGCGGCGCCGCGGAGACGTCGATGATCCTGCACCTGCGCCCGGACCTGGTCGACATGTCGCTCGCGGAGCGATGGGTGCCGGAGCACATCGCCGGCTTCGAGAAGATCGCCTTCAACGGCGGCCCGGTGTCGTTCGGGTGGTTGTCCGACGACTTCGGGACCCCCGGGGTCGTCGGCGACGCCAGCCGGGCGACGGCGTCGTACGGTGCCGTCCTCTGGGAGCACTCGGTCGCCGAGGCCGTGGCGTCGCTGCACGAGATCGCACGGTTCGACCCGGCGGTGAGCCGTCCGGCGGTGGTCCGCCCCGCCGACGCTGCGGTCTCGTGACCGTGCCGCGAGGGGTCGACGAGGCGTCCGTGCCGACGGACCCGTTGGCCCTCGCGGCATCGTGGCTCCCCGCCGCGGCGGACGCCCCGGGTCCGACCATGACCCTCTCCACCGTCGGGCTCGACGGCTACCCCGACGCCCGGACGGTCCTGCTCTCCCTGTTCGACGGGGAGCGCCTGCACTTCCACACCGACTCGCGCAGCCGCAAGGCCGCCGAACTCGCGGCGGTGCCCCGTGCCGCGGTGACCCTGCACTGGCCCGAGGCCGCGCGCCAGCTCGTCGTGGTCGGTGACGTGGCGCCCGTCTCCGACCACGAGGCCCGTGCGGCCTACGCGGCCAGGACGCGGTACCTGCAGGTGCTCGCGTGGGTCAACGACCACGCGTCCGCTGCGGACACACCGGCCCGGCGCCGGGAGGCCTGGGCGGCGTTCGGCCGCGAACGGGCCGGCACGGACCTCGAGCCGCCGAGCACGTGGGCGGGGTTCGCACTCACACCGGTGCGGATGGTGTTCTGGCGCGGGGCGACGGACGCGGCGAGCAACCGGCTCGCCTACCACCGGCGCGCGGACGGGTCCTGGTCGCGGGAGTCCTGGCCGGGGTGACCGCGCGACGGACCGCCGGAGGCTCGTGCGGTCCTATTGTGGTGCTGTGTCGAAGGTGCTGATCACCGGGATGTCGGGAACCGGGAAGTCGTCCGCGCTGATCGAGCTCGCGACGCACGGCTACCGGGTCGTGGACACCGATGATCCCGGGTGGCGCGAGTACCGGGCGCTGCCGGATCCACCCGACGAAGCGCACCAGGGCGAGTGGATGTGGGTCGAGGCGAAGATCTCCGGGCTCCTGGACGCGGTGGACGACCGCTCGCTCTTCGTCCAGGGGTGCGTCCGGAACCAGTCCGAGTTCTACGATCGGTTCGATGCGATCGTGCTCCTGAGCGCTCCGCTCGAGGTGATGCTCGATCGGGTCGCGCGCCGTACGACGAACCCCTACGGGAAGACCGCGCTCGAGCGCCGGATGATCGAGACGGATCTCGTCGAGGTGGAGCCGCTCCTCCGTGCCGGATGCACGCACGAACTCGACGCGGCTCGACCGCTGCACGAGGTGGTGTCCGACCTGATCACCATCGCGTCGTCCGCGGGCGCGTCCGGGTGAGGAACGTCGCCGGTCAGCGCGACGCTGCCTCCGGCACCGTTCCACCCCACCCGTTGAACCCGCCGAACACGACCTTCACCGGGACGGCCTGCGCCCGGTCGGTCACGTACCGGTACACGCCTCCCGGACGGCCGAGCCACAGGGAACCCGCCGGCGTCGTGGTCGTCGCCGTCGTCCGGAGCTCGACCACGTACTGCCCGGAGGGGATCTGGAACTGGGCCGTCTGCTCGTCGTCGAGCAGCGTCGAGAACCGGGTCGAGAACGACGCCCCGCTCGTCGCCTCCGTCACCACGACGCTCGCGCCACTGAGCTTCGGCGACGGGGTGCGGGACGCCGTGTTCGCGAAGACGGCCAGGTCGTAGTCGCTGTGCGCGTAGTGCTGCGACAACGTCACCTGCGACGCCGGGAGCGTCCCCCGCTGCTGGTACACCCGCGTCTTCCACACGGCGGGCGACGCCGTGCCGCTGGCGTACGCCTCGATGCGGTACTGACCGGTGCTCAACCCGAGGAACCGGTACCGTCCCGCGCTGTCCGAGGTCGTCCGGAACACCTGCGAGGTGTCCTCGTTCCACGCGTACATCAGCCGTCCGGCAGCGGGACCCGAGGGGCCGACCACCCCACCCTGCACGGTGGCGCCACGGACGAGCGGCACGGTCACCGCGACCGTCGTGCCACCGCGGACCGCGATGTCCGAACGGAGTCCGGGGGCGTAGGTGTCCGTTCCGTGCGGCGGGAGTTGCCGTGTGGTCACCGTCACGGTGTCCGGGGCGGGGATGCCGGCGAACGTCGCGGTGCCGTCGATGTCGGTGGTGGCGGTCCCGACGACGGCGTCGGTGCCGATCGCGGCGAGTTCGACGTCCGCCAGCCGGATCGGGGTGCCGTCCGGCGTCGCGAGCTGCACGGCGATCGTGCCCGACCCGGCCGCATTCGCCGGCGGCGCCACACCGATCAGTGCGGCCGCTGCCAGCGCCATGATGAGTGTCGTCCCGATGATCTGTCGCATCGCGTTCCCCGATCGCCCGCCAGCCACGTGTTGCGTGGGACTGTACGCGCACGGGAGGCGCGGTGCGGGTCCGACCCGCACCGCGCCTCCCGTGCTTCCCGCGCTCTCCGTCCGCGTCAGCGGACCGCGACCACCAGCGGCTGCGGGTCCACCGGGTCCGGCGGCACCGGCAGGGAGCCACGGACCTGGTTCTGCGCCTGGCACTGGCTCGTGCAGTTCGTCGCACCCTGCGAGAGCTCCACGGCGTCCTCGCCGAGCACCCCGCCCATGCGCCCGCCGGGCTGGACGGTCCACGTCGTCGTGGTCGCGGTCTGCGAGGTCTTCGTCGCGACCTGCGGGCTGTCCTTGCCGAGCAGCATCTGGTGCGCGCCGCTCCCGGAGGCCACCGCGGGGGTGCCGTCGCCGAAGTTGATCTTCCCGGTGTACGGGTTGGTGAAGTAGAAGAGCCCGGCGCCGAGCGTGTGCGTGAACGTCACCGGCTGGGCGAACTCGGTCTCCATCTGGAAGATGCCGCCCTGCGCGCCGTCCTTCGCCTGGACCTTGAGCTTGCCGGCACCGGTGGCGAAGATCGCGACGAGGGTGTCGTCCTTGACCTCGAGCGAGGACAGCTTCGTGCTGGCGAGCTGCGCGGCGGTCAGCGAGGGGACCTTCGACGCGAACACGACGGTGGGCTTCGTCACCATCCGCTGGGTGTCGGGCGCGCCGGTGAGCGTGTAGTCGTACACGCCGAGGTCGGCGAGGCGGATGTCGAACCCGTTGTGCTTGCCGCGGACCGCGATGGTGCCCGACACGGCGACGTCCTTGAGCTTGACGTCCTTCCCGACCGCGGGGTTGGTGGTGGTGCCGTTCACGGTGACGGCGTAGTCGCCGCCGGTCGAGGTCTTGCCGGACGCGTTCGCGGGGGTCACCCCGGCGAGTGCGACCGCGGCGACGACGCCGGCCGTGACCGCGGCGACGATGCCGATGCGCCGCCCGTGGCGCTGGTGCGTGCTGGACATGGTGTGCCTCCTGGTGTGCTGGGGTGCGTACCCCTCGACACCGATCGTCGCCGCCCGACCGGGACCGCACCATCGGACCTTGGTACTAGTACCCGTGGTCCCTGCCCCAGAGCGCCGCGCTCGTGCGGTCGGCCACCCCGATGCGCCGGAAGAGGCTGCCGGCGTGGACCTTCACGGTGCGTTCGGCGATCCCGAGTTCGGTGGCGATCTGCCGGTTCGACAGGCCCCGGGCGATCCGGACGAGGACGTCGCGTTCGCGTGGCGGCAGTCGGACGTCGGTGCTCGTGTCCGCGGTGCCCCCGGGGAGCAGGGCCCGGGCGACCCGGGGGTCGATCGGTGTCTCGTCGCGGGCTGCTGCGCGGACGGCGCGGACGACCTCGTCCGGGGCCGCGTCCTTGAGCAGGTACCCGGTCGCCCCGGCCGCGAGGGCAGCGCGGACCCGCCCGTCGTCGGCGAACGTGGTGAGGACGAGCACCCGGACGTCGGGCATCGCCGACCGCAGCGCCGCCGTGGCCGCGACCCCGCCGGCACCGGGCATCGACAGGTCCATCACGACGACGTCCGGGTGGAGCTCCCGCGCGAGCGCGACGCCCTCCTCGCCCGTGGCGGCCTCGCCGACGACCTCGCAGTCGTCCGTCGCCGCGAGCACGGCGCTCAGCCCGCTCCGGACGAGGGCGTGGTCGTCGACGACGAGGACCCTCACCGCAGTGCCTCGGTGTCGACCGGTACGGTCAGCCGCCAGGTGGTGCCGGCGCCGGGCGCGGTGTCGAGTTCGAGGGAGCCGCCGGTGTCCTCGGCGATCTCGCGCAGGAGCGTGGTGCCGAGGTGCCCCGGCCGGTCCTGGTCCGTGGCGCGCGTCGCATCGAACCCGACACCGTCGTCCGTCACGGTGACGACGAGCCCGCGGCCCGGAGCCGCGTCGGCGCGCGGGCCGGGCCCGGTGGTACCGACCTGCACGTCGACGACCGAGGCGTGCGCGTGCGTCACGACGTTGGCGACCGCCTCGCGGACGAACCGCACGACGGCGAGCAGGGCTGCCGGTGACGCGTCGACCGACTCCGGCACGTGGACGCTCGTGGTGAGTCCGGCGGCGCGGGCCCGTGCGCACACGTCGTCGAGCGCCGCACCGAGGCCGTCCCGCTCGGGCGCCGCGGGCCGGATCGCGGACATCGAGCCGCGGAGCGAGGACACCGCCCGACGGAGCGCGGCCGCGGCGTCCGTCGTGGCGGGGTCCGCCCCGAGCGACAGGGCGAGGCCCGCGACGTCCTGCACCGGGCCGTCGTGCAGGTCCGCCGCCATCCGTCGGCGTTCGGCGGCCTCGGCGTCGAGCGCACGACCGAGCAGGCGCTCCCGAGCGCGCTGCCCGGACCGGATCCGGAGGAGGAGCCAGAGCAGCAGGGGCACGAGCAGCGCGAGCACGACGGCGACCGTCCCGAACGCGAGCGCGGCGAACGCTCCGCGGAGGTCGGCTGCCCGGGCGACCACGTCGTCGTACCGCTCGTACGCCTCGAACAGCAGGGCCTGGCCGGACGGGGTGTGGACCGCCTGGTACGCCTCGAGCAGGGGACCGTGCCCGCGCTCGTAGCGGTTCTCGGGCTCGGTGAGGTCGGACACCTCGGCGTCGGACCGGTCGGTGTCGAGCGCCTCGAGGTCCTCGTCGCCCAGCGGGAACCGTTCGCCGACGAGCCGCGGTTCGTCGGACCACAGGACCGTCCCGTCCGCCGCCCAGAGCTTCATCCGGACCGCGGAGCCCGCCCGCAGCTCGCCGGCGACCGCGTCGGCCAGTCGTGCGCGCGCTGCGACCCGTTCGGACTCGGGAGCGTCGGGATCGGCGATCGCGTCCACCAGGGCCGGTTCGACGACGACCCGCGCCAGTGCGGCGGTGTCCGACGTCGCGTCACGGACGGCGAAGCCCTCCGCGATGCGCTGCGAGACGAGCGTGCCCGCCGTGGCGACTGCCGCGCCCCCGACGAGGGCGGCGATCACGACACCGACGAGGACCCGGCCCCACGGCGTCCGTCCGGTACGACGACGGGGATCGGCCGCGACGAGCAGCAGCGGGGTCCCCGCCGCTGGGGTGTCCGACGACCGTTGTCCACGCACACGGCCACCGTAACGGTGACGGGTCGCCGCCGGTGCGCACGGTGGACGGACAGACGGGAGGCGCGGTGCGGGTCCGACCCGCACCGCGCCCAGCGCGACGGTCGCGTCGAGAGCCGCACCGCGCCTCCTGGACCGCCAGCGTCGCTCAGCCGAGCGCGGCCGTGTCCGGCGACCCCGTCGCGAGCGCGCTGCGCACCGACCCCCACGACGCGAGCCGCTCGCGGATGGCTTCGTCCTGCTCGACCTCGAGCGCCGTGGCGTGGGCCTGCTCGAGGACCTCGTCGATGACGATGCGCCGCCCGGTGCGGGCGGACGCGATCGCCGCGTCCACCATCGTGAGGCTCATCACGTTGCCGTGCACCTCGCCGTCGGGGCGCTCGCCGGAGCGGACCGCACGGACGAAGGACGCGAGGGCACCGGCGATCTCGTTGCCGACGCTCGGGGCCGCGTCCGGTGCGCCCGGCGTGCCGTCGAGGTCGCTCCACGGGTCGTGGTCACCGTCCCACAGCGCCGTGCCCGCGGGTCCGGAGGCGCGCCAGTCGCCGTTCCACGAGGTCTCGGCACCCGGTGCGCACCACGAGCCGTCGTACACGTAGCGAACGTCGTCCTCGAACGTGAAGACCGCGGCGGCCGCGGCGTCGCCCCGGTACCAGGACCACGACGGGTTCCACGACTCGCAGTACACCGACACCGGGTCCCGCTCGAGCACGTAGCGCGCGGAGTCGAACGCGTGGATCGCCATGTCGAGCAGGAGGACGTCGTCCATCTCCTCGCGGAAGCCGCCGAAGTGCGGGGCCTTGGCGAAGCGCGTGCTCAGCCCGCCGACGCCCCCGAGCCCACGGACGTGCTGCCGGAAGGCGACGAGGTGGTCGTTGTACCGCCGGGACTGCGACACCATGAACAGCTTGCCGGTGGCCTCGGCGGCGGCCGCGAGCGACAGTGCCTCGGCGACCGTCTGCGCCGCGGGCTTCTCGCCCAGGACGGGGAGTCCGGCGCGGAGGGCCTCGAGCGTGACGGGGTGGTGCGCGACCGGGACGGTGATGTCGAGGACGGCCTCGGCACCGGTCTCGGTGGCGAGGGCGGTGAGGTCGGTGCCGACGGGGATCGTCGGGTCGCCGGCGACCGCGGCACCGGCACGGGCGGCGTCGAGGTCGAGGTCGACGATGCCGACCAGCTCGACGTCCGGGTCGGCCGCGACGGTGGCGAGCCAGGCGCGGCCCATGCCGCCGGCGCCGACCTGCACGACGCGGAGGGTCATGCCTGTGCCCCTTCGTGCTCCTCGACCGGTGCGTCGTCGAACGGGCCGCGGTAGTGCTGGCCGTCGAAGTACTCGCCGAGGTCGTACCGGCGCAGCGTCGGGATCTCCCGCTCACGCTCCGGCCGCGCCCACTCGGTGGCGTTCGCGATCACGCGTCGGACGTCCTTGTGGTGGTACACGGGGAAGTCCTGGTCGCCGGGGGAGAAGTAGAAGATCCTCCCGAGACCGCGGCGGTAGGTCATGCCGCTCCGGAACACCTCGCCGCCGGTGAAGCCCGAGATGAACACGAGCTCGTCGGGGGTCGGGACGTCGAAGTACTCGCCGTACATCTCCTGCTCGGGGATGACGATCGGGTTCGGGACGCCGCGCGTGATGGGGTGCTGCGGGTTCACGGTCCAGACGAGCTCCTGGTCGTGCTCGCTGCGCCACCGGAGCGTGCAGGTCGTGCCCATCAGCTTCCCGAAGATCTTCGACCAGTGGCCGGAGTGCAGCACGACGAGGCCCATGCCGGACAGGACGTGCTTGTGCACGCGGTCGACGACGGCGTCGTCCACGTCCTGGTGCGCGGCGTGGCCCCACCAGGTGAGGACGTCGGTCTGGGCGAGGACCTCGTCGGTGAGGCCGTGCTCGGGCTCCTGCATCGTGGCGGTGCGGACGACGGCGTCCGGGAGGTTCTCGCGGATGCCGTCGGCGATGGCGCCGTGCATGCCGTCGGGGTACCGCTCGGCGACGTGCTGCTCGACCTGCTCGTGGACGTTCTCGCCCCAGACGGTGATGCGCAGCGGGGTGGTGGTCATGGTGTGCCTTTCTGGCTGGGGTTCGTGGTCGTCGCCGGCCGCCCGGCGTGGGCTGTCGTCACTTGACGGCGCCGCCGAGTGCGCCGGCGGAGATGTACCGCTGGGCGACGATGAGCAGCACGGCCGCCGGCAGCGACGCGAGGACCGACGTCGCCATGACGGGCCCCCAGTCGGTGACGTTCGAACCGATGTAGTTGTAGATGCCGAGCGTGATCGGCCGGACCGCGGTCGTCGACGTCAGGGTGAGCGCGATGAGGAAGTCACCCCAGGCGCCGAGGAACGTGAAGAGCGCCGCCGTGACGATGGCGTTCCGGCTGATGGGCAGGACGATCGAGATGAACGCCCGGAAGTCGTTCGCGCCGTCGACGAGCGCGGCCTCGACCAGGCTCGGCGGGATCGACTCCATGAACGCACGCATGAGCAGCACGGCGAACGGCACCTGGACGGCGCTGTCGGCCAGGATCAGCCCGATGTAGCTGTTCAGCAGCCCGACGTTGTTGAACAGCGTGTAGAGCGCGTTCGCGATGACGATCGCCGGGATCATCTGCGTGATGAGCAGCACGAGCAGGAACACCCGGGTGCCGCGCATCTTGAACCGAGCCAGCCCGTAGGCGGCCGGGGTCGCGATCGCCAGGGTGAGCACGACGGTGCCGAGGCCGATGATCATGCTCGACAGGAAGTTCTGCCCCTGCTGGGCGAACGCCGTCTCGTACCCGCGGAAGGTAGGGGAGAACGGGAACCAGGTCGCGGTGGCGGCCCCGGACGTGGCCTGCAGGCTCGTGTTCACCATCCAGTAGACGGGGAACACCATGATCGCGAGGAACACGCAGCCGAGGATCGTGAGCGGGATGCCCTTGACGCCGCGCTTCGGTCCGGGGACCCGTGCACTGCGCTTCGTGGTGATCGCCCGGGTGGCGGTGACGGTCTGGTTCGCGAGTCCGACGCTCATTCGTCGACCGCCTTCCTGGAGATCGCGATGTAGACCATCGCGAAGACGAACGAGACGACGATGAGCACGTTGCTCACGGCGGCTCCGATGCCGAACTGGAAGTTGATGAAGGACTGGTGGTAGGCGTTCGTGGCCAGGGTCTGCGTGGAGTTCGCCGGGCCGCCACCGGTGAGGCCGAGGATGATGTCCACGACCTTCAGCGTGTAGACGACCCCGAGCACGATCACGACACTCACCACGCTCCGGATGCTCGGCCAGGTGATGTACCAGAACGCCTTGAAGCCCGTGGCGCCGTCGAGCGCGCCGGCCTCGTACAGCTCCGGCGGCACGGACTGCAGCCCGCTGTAGAGGATCGTCGTGTTGAAGGGGATGCCGAGCCAGACGTTCACGCCGATGACGGCGATGAGGGCGAGGCTCGGGCTGACCAGCCACGGCACCGGGGCGATGCCGACCAGGCCGAGGAGCTGGTTGAGCGCGCCGCTGTCCTGGTCGAGGAGCCACTTCCAGACCGCGCTGGACGCGATCAGCGGGAGCAGCCACGGCAGGAGGAGGAGTCCGCGCAGGAACCCCGACAGCGGGAAGTGCCGCCGGAAGAACAGTGCGAGGGCGAGGCCGATCACGAACTGCAGGATGATCGAGCCGGCGGTGAACAGCGCGGTGTTCACGACGCTCGTCGCGAAGACCGAGCTCTGGAACACCTGGATGTAGTTGCCGAGCCCGACCCACGGGGCCTCGCCCGTGAAGAAGGTCTTGGTCGTGTAGTCCTGGAAGGACATGATGATGTTCTTCACGACCGGGTAGCCGAAGAACACGGCCACGAAGAGTGCGGCCGGGATGACGAAGAGCCATCGGGTGATCCCGATCCGCATGCGTGCGCGGCGCTGGCCGGGTCGTGGTGGTGGGACGGACGCCTGGGTCCGTGGTCGGGTCTGTGTCGTGGCGCTCATGCCGGAACCGCTCCTTCCGAGGGTGGGGAGGGAGCCGGCCGGGTGGCCGGCTCCCTCGTGCACTACTGGCTCTGGGACTGCGCCTGCTTGAGCGCTGCCTCGGGGTCGGCCTTGCCCGTCAGGGCGAGCTGGACGGCGGTGTAGATCTTCGTCGCGGCCTTGGGCCAGTCCGGTCCGAGCTCACCGGTGCGGGCCCGGGCGGTCTTCACGGTCGTGACGAACGAGGCCACCTGCGGGTGGTCGGACGCCCATGCGGCGCCGGCCTCGAGGTTCGTCGGCACGTTGCCGCTCACCTCGGAGAGGGCCTTCTGCGTCTTCTCCGAGTGGAGGCAGCCGACGAACTTGGCGGCGAGCTGCATCTTGTCCTTGTCGCCGGTCTGCGGGACGGTGAACGCCTCGCCGCCGAGCGGTGCGACGGTCTCGGAGCCGGTGCGGGTCGGGATCGGCACGCTGTCGAACTCGAGGCCCTTCTTCGCGTTCAGGGCGGGCAGCTGCCACGGGCCGTTGATCATCATCGCGGCCTTGCCGGCGAGGAACTGGCTGTTCACGTCGGCCTGGGCCCAGTTGATCGAGCTCTTCGACATCGAGCCGTCGTTCTGCAGGTCCTCGACGAGCTGCAGGGCCTGCGCGGCCTCGGGCGTCGCGATGTCCTTCTCGTCACCGCCGTTCGACCAGAAGAACGGCAGGAACTGCCAGGTGCCCTCGTAGGTGTTGATGTTGCTCATCGCGAAGCCGTACGTGGACCCGGAGGTGAGCTTCTTCGCGGCGGCCTTCAGCTCGTCCCAGGTCTTGGGCGGCTGCACGCCGGCGTCCGCCAGCAGCTTCTTGTTGTAGTAGAGCGCGATGGAGTTCGTGTTCGACTGCAGGCCGTAGAGCTTGCCCTTGTAGGTGCTCGCCGCCTTCACGCCGGGGACGTCACCCTCGGCGCTGAGGCCGTAGTCGCTGAGGTCGGAGAGTGCCCCGGAGGCCGCGATCTGCTGCACGTCGGGGTTGTCGAGCATGAGCACGTCGGGCAGGGTCCGCGAGGATGCCTGCTGCAGCACCTTCGAGATCAGACCGGCACCGGCGACGTGGTTGATCGTGACCGTCGCGTCGACCTCCTTCGCGCACTGCTTGTACACGGGGTTGTAGGTCGCGTCGTAGTAGTCCTCGATCGTCAGGGCCTTGCTCCCACCGGACGAGCCCGATCCGGAACCGGAGCACCCGGTGAGGACCAGGGGGATCGTGGCGAGCACGGCGACCGCGCCGACGAGGGCGCGGGTCCGGCGCGACGGGGAGGGGAATCTTTGCTTCATTGCAGAGCTCTTCTCTTGACGGATGCAGGGGGCAGGCGCGCAACCACGAATCCGCTGACGTCATCGTCGCTGTGTTCCTTGGGGCGAGAAGCTAACAGAAAAGCGCTTCACCTGTAAAGCGCTTTTTTCGCATCCCGGACGGTAGGCTGAGCGGCATGGCCACGATGCAGCAGGTCGCCGATCGGGCGGGTGTGTCGATCGCCACCGTGTCCTTCGTCGTGAACGGCACGAAGTACGTCACCCCCGCGACGACCGCCCGCGTGCAGGCGGCGATGCGCGAGCTGAAGTTCCGCGGCAACGTCGTCGCTCGGGCGCTCGCGAGCCGCCGCACCCGGATCATCGCGCTGCTGTTCCCGACCACCGGCAACCGCTTCAGCCCGACCACCTCGCAGTTCTTCATGAGCGCTGCCGAGCGGGCGTCCGAGCGCGGGTACCACCTCGTGCTCTGGCCGGTCGACCCCGCCGGCGACGACCTCGACGACCTCGTCTCCGGGGGCCTCGTCGACGGTGTGATCCTCATGGAGGTGCGGATGGACGACCCCCGCGTCGCCGTCCTCACCGCGCTCGACGTCCCGTTCACGCTCATCGGCCGCACCCGGGACAGCAGTGGTCTGCCGTTCGTCGACATCGACTTCGAGACCACGATCGAGTCGAGCATCGACCACCTGCAGTCGCTCGGGCACCGGCGGTTCGCGCTCGTGCTCGAGGACCTCGAGGGCACGCCGATGGCCGGCTACGCGCCGCACCTCCGCGCCGAGGCCACCTTCCGGCAGGTGACGGCCGCGCGGGGACTCGGCGGCACCGTGGTCACCGCGGGTCCGGGGAGCGACGGCGGACGTGCCGCGGCGAGCGAGATGCTCGCGCTCGACCCCGGCGTGACCGCCGTGCTCGTGATGAAGGACGACTCCTCCGCCGGGCTGCTCGTCGGCCTGTACGCGGCCGGGCGCCGGGTACCGGAGGACGTCTCGGTGCTCAGCATCGCCTCGTCCGAGGCCAACGCCGACCAGCACTACCCGCGGCTGTCGACGATGGTGGCTCCGGGGCGCGAGCTCGGGACCCGTGCGGCGGACGCGCTCATCGACCAGCTCGACGGGAAGTCCGACGAGCTGCCGCACTTCCTGCTGCCGTGCACACTCCGCACGGCCGAGTCGACGGCGCCCGCGCCCGCCTGACCGGCGCGCAGGGCGCGCGGCGGGTGAGGTTTCGCGCTGGACGACAGTTCACGCGCGGCGGGACCCGTGAACTGTCGCCCAGCGCGAAGGGTCGCGTCGCCGCGCGGACGCGACCACCCGACGGACGGGAGGCGCGGGTCGGCCCCGCACCGCGCCTCCCGTCCGACCCGCGCGCGCCACCGCACGGCGTCGCACCCACCGGGCACCCAGGGTGCGTTGGTTGTGTGGACGTACAGGTTCGCACCAGGGGACGTCGAGGAGGACGGGATGGCGATCGACCGCAGGATGTTCCTGCTCGGGGGAGCGGGGGTGCTGCTGCTCGCCGGCTGCTCCACCCGACCCGAGCGCACCACGGTCCAGGAGTGGCCGACCGACCCTCCCGAGGGTGACGTCACGATCAGCTGGTGGGCGGGGCAGGTGGCCTCGAAGGACGGCGGCGACCTGCGGCGCCGGCTCATCGCCGAGTTCCAGAAGGAGCACCCGAACATCCGGGTGCGCATCGTGAGCGCCCCGAGCGACACCGACACGAACCGCACCAGCCTGACGACCCAGATCGCCGCGGGCAGCAGCACCCCGGACGTCTACCTCGGGGACGTCGCGTGGCCCGGGCAGTTCGCGAAGAACAAGCTCGCGACCCCGGTGAACGAGCTCGTCGGCGCGGACTTCTTCGACCAGTTCCCCGAGGGGCTCCGGCAGGCCGCGAGCGTCGACGGCACGTACTACATGTTCCCGCTCTACATCGACGAGTCGTTCTTCCTGTACCGGAAGGACCTCCTCGCCAAGCACTCCCTGCAGGTCCCGGGGTCGTGGGAGGAAGTGCGCGAGACGGCGGCGAAGCTCGTCGACACCGGCGACGTCAGCTACGGGTTCGCGTTCCAGGGCGACGTGTACGAGGGACTCACCTGCAACGTCACCGAGTTCGTCGCGGACGCCGGCGGCTCGCTGCTGAACGACGACCTGACGAGACCCGAGACCACGAGCTCGGAGACGAAGCGCGCGTTCGAGTTCATGCGGTCCCTCATCACCGACGGCGCCAGCCCACGCGCCACCCTGACGTACCAGGAGCAGGACACGAACGACGCGTTCTCGGGCGGCCGAGCGGCGTTCCTCCGCAACTGGTCGTACGCGTGGGGCATCGCGAACGGGCCGGACAGCCAGGTCGCCGGCAAGGTCGGACTCGCGGCGCGGCCGACCTTCGACGGGCAGGACGAGCACCACTCGACCATCGGCGGGTGGGGCAACTACATCAACCCGCACACGCAGCAGCCGGCAGCAGCGCTGACGTTCGCGAGCTGGATGTCGAGCGAGACGGCGCAGCAGTTCCTCACCCGCGAGGGCGGGGTCCTGCCGGCCCGGAGCGAGTCGCTCACGAGCCAGGACGCGAAGCGCCAGCAGCGACCGACGTACGACACCGCCGCGGGCATCACGCTCGTGCCCCGTCCGACGTCGACGGCCTACTACCCGAAGGTCTCGCAGGGCGTCTACCAGAACGGCAACAGCATCCTCGGCGGCCAGGCGTCCGTCGACGGCGGCACGAGCACGATGGCGTCGGCCATCGCGCTGGCCCTGAAGGGTGAGGCACTGTGAGCGCCGGCACCGTGACGCGGTCGTCGACCCGTCCAGGAGGCGCGGGTCGCCTCGACCCGCCGCCCCGCCTCAGCGGGCGGTCGCGGCTCGACCGCATCCGTGCGCGGGGTGCGTGGGGCTTCGCGGCCCCGGCGCTCCTGGTCGTCGCGGCGGTGACGATCTTCCCGGTGGTCTACTCGATCGTCCTGAGCTTCGCGGACGTCGAGGTCGGCTACGAGGGGTTCACGATCCGGTCGTTCGGCCTCGGCAACTACGCGGCCCTGCTGCAGAGCGCGGACTGGTACCGAGCGCTCGGGTTCACCGTGCTGTACACGGTCGTGACGGTGTTCGTCGAGCTCGTGCTCGGCATGCTCGTGGCCCTCGTGCTCGAGCGGCTCGGGGCGACCCGGGGATGGATGCTGGCGCTGATGCTCATCCCGTGGTCGCTCGTCACGATCGTGAACGCGCAGCTCTGGAAGTACATCTACGACTCGACCTACGGCGTCGCGACCTGGTTCTTCGGGCTCTTCGGCGAGGCCCCGGTGATCCTCGGCGAACCGGTGCCCGCGATCACCGGGCTGATGGTCGCGGACATCTGGAAGACGACGCCGTTCGTGGCGATCATCCTGCTCGCGGGGCTCGTGCAGATCTCCGAGGACCACTACGAGGCGGCCGAGCTCGACGGCGCGAGCACCTGGCAGACGTTCTGGCGGGTGGTGCTCCCGCAGCTCACGCCGACCCTGACGATCGCGGTGCTGTTCCGCATCCTGCAGGCGTTCGGCGTGTTCGACCTGCCGTTCGTGCTGACGAACGGCGGCCCGGGCACCGCCACCCAGTCGCTCGCGATCATGGGCTACAAGGTGCTCTTCCAGGACATCAACATCGGCCCCGGTGCGGCGATCGCGACGTCCACGGCGATCATCGTCGCGGCGGGGTGTCTGCTGTTCCTCCGGGCGTTCCGGAACCAGGCGAAGGGAGGGGATGCCTGATGCCCCGTCAACGCGTCCGCAAGGGCTGGCGGAAGTGGGTCAACACCGTCAACGTCAGTGGTGTCGTCATCGCGGTGCTGACCGCGCTGCCGCTGTACTGGCTCGTGTCGACGTCGCTCAAGCCGGCGTCCGAGATCGGGCAGTCGCCGCCCACCGCCTTCCCGCAGTCGTTCACCCTCGACAACTTCGTGGTGGCCTTCCGCGACAACGCGCTCGGCCAGTACATGGTGAACAGCGTCATCGTGTCGGTGTCGACGACGGTGATCGTGCTCGCGCTGTCGTTCCTCGCCGGCTACGCGCTCGCCGGGCGGTGGATCCGCGGGCGGACGGCGATCATGACCTCGTTGCTCATGCTCTCGGTGTTCCCGGCGATCGCCGTGCTGACCCCGCTGTACCTGCTCGAGCGGAACCTCGGGCTGCTGAACTCCTACCCGGGGCTGATCGTGCCGTACGTGGCGTTCAACCTGCCCTTCGCGATCTGGATCATGCGGAACTACCTCGTCGGGATCCCCTCGACGATCGAGGAGGCCTCCGAGATCGACGGTGCCGGAGCCTGGCGCACGGTGCTCTCCGTGATCCTGCCGATGGCGAAGCCCGGGCTCTTCACGGTCGGGGTGTTCACGTTCACGGCGTCGTGGAGCGAGTTCCTGATGGCGCTGACGTTCAACAGCGAGAACTCGTTCCGGACGATCCCGGTCGGGATCGCCCTGTTCGGGACGCAGTTCACCGTGCCGTTCGCCCAGATCTTCGCGGCGAGCGTGGCGGCGACGGTGCCGATCGTCATCCTCGTGCTGGTGTTCCGCCGGTCGATCGTGTCCGGCCTGACGTCGGGCGCGGTGAAGGGCTGAGCCGGGCCCGGAACGGGACGGGAGGCGCGTGGCGGACCCGCCACGCGCCTCCCGTCCGATCGCGACCCGTCGTCAGCGGCGACGCGGGTCGCGGGCGGTGTCCGTGAAGAAGTCCTCGTAGAGGCCGGCACCGTCCTGCAGCTCGCCGTACTTCCACCGCTTGCGCATCCGACGGAACGTCTCGATGCGCACCGGGTCGACGCCCTGCTGGGATTCGTACTTGCCCATGGTTCCTCCCCGCTCGTGGTCGTACCCCCGATCGGGGGCATCCGATCGTGACGGTACGGGTGCGTGGCCCGTCCGTCCGGCAAGATAGGTAGGGAAGTTACCTAACTGCGCTTGGTGGACAAACGTTCGAGGTGCGTCCGCCCGCGCCCGTACTCTGCCGTCAAGGGGACGGGGCGCCGAACTCGAGCGCCTCGATGACCCGGTCGATGACCCGGACGTACTTCGCCCGCTCCCGTTCCGTGAAGGAGGACAACAGCTCGTGCAGATGCTCGTTCGTGCTGTCCATCGCGCTCGCGTAGGCACGCTCGGTCTCGGGGGTCAGCTCGATGTAGCGACTCCGGCCGTCGTCCGGGTTCGGCACACGGCACAGGTGCCCGGCACGCTCCAGTCGGTCGACGGTGCCGGTGACGGCCGGGCCGCTCAGGCCGAGGTGCGACGCGAGGTCCTTGACCCGCACCTTGCGTTCGGCGGCCTCGGCGCGGGCGACGAACTGCAGCACCGTCAGGTCCGAGCCGGAGACGTCCATCCGCTCGCGGAGTCGTCCCCGCAGCGCTCCCATCGCGGCTTCGAGCCGGGTGATGGCGGCCGTCAGGTCGATCTCACTCACGCGGTCGCCCCTTCGGTGCGGATCGGTTCCGCGCAACGATACGCCGCGCTCACCGGGACAGCGTATCCAGATAACGAGGGGGACCGCGGGATCTGGACATCCGAGCCGTGGGGGTGCGCATGGCCGACCCGCTGACCGACGACTTCGCCGAGGGGCAGACCACGACGCCGGCGACGGTCCGGTTCGAGGTGTCCGGCGGACACCCGGACGACGCCGTGCGGGACCTCGGCGCGGTCTACGGCGGCACGCAGTGGGTCGCGCGGCTGACCGACGCGCCGTTCGACTACCGGTACACGGCGATCGGCGACGCCGAGGTGACCATCCGCCGGTCGCAGTTGCGCGGCGCCCTCTCCGGGGTGGTGCCGGCCGGTGGCGACTACGTCGTGACGTGGATCAGCTCCGGCACCGCCGAGATCGAACGGCTGGGGGAGCGGTACGCCCTGCCGCTCGACGCCCCCGCACTCTTCCCGCCGGACCACGACTACGCCTTCCGCACCGCGGACTACGACCAGCGGGTCGTGCACCTCGACCGAGCGTTCGTCCGCCGGGTCGCCGTGACGCGCACCGACGTCGGCGACCACGCGCTGCGCTTCGACGACCGGCACGTGCCGGGGTCCGAGACGGCGCGGCGCTGGCAGGGGGCGTTGACGGCGCTCGCACGGTCGCTGCGCGTCGGCGGCACGGACTCCATCGCCTGGCAGACCGCCAAGGTCACCGCCGCCGAGGTCTTCCTCGACATGTTCCCGCCGAAGCTCGACGACCTGCCCGGGGTGCTCGGGCAACCGCGCAACGCCCGTCTCCGTGCGGCGGTCGAGTACGTCCACGACCACGCCGCGGAGCCCGTCACGATCGGCGACCTGGCGGCGGCGTCGGGGTTGAGCGTGCGCTCGGTGCAGGAGTCGTTCCGTCGGGTGTTCGACGTGTCCCCGCTGACGTACCTGCGGCAGGTGCGCCTCGACCGGGTGCGCGCCGAGCTGCTCGACGCCGATCCGCTCGCCGGGGCGGTCGGGGACGTCGCTCGTCGGTGGGGGTTCGCGCACCTCGGGCGGTTCTCGGCGGCGTACGCGGAGCGGTTCGGGGAGTACCCGAAGCAGACGCTGCGGCGCTGACGGTCGCGGTGCGGTGCTGACGGTGCGGTCCGCCGCGCGGTGCGGCGCTGACGGTGCGGTCCGCCGCGCGGTGTCAGCGGTCCGCGGGCGCCGGTCCGGTGCTCCGGCGTACGCGCAGGGTCGTCGGCAGCCGGACGTGGTCCGACGTCGGCTCGCCGCGCAGCATCGTGAGGAGCATCTCGACCGCCCGCGAGCCGAGCTCGACCAAGGGCTGCGCGACGGTGGTCAGCGGCGGCGTGGTGGTCGCGGCCTGGGGCACGTCGTCGAACCCGACCACCGACAGGTCCCCGGGCACGTGGAGTCCGAGCTCGGCTGCGGCGCGGAGCACACCCACCGCCGACGAGTCGTTCGCCGCGAACACCGCGGTCGGACGGTCCGGTCCGGCGAGCAGGTCGCGGGCGACCTCGGCCGAACGGTCCTCCTGGTAGCCGCCGTCGCGGACCAGTGACTCGTCCACCGACAGGCCCGCTGCCGCCAGTGCGCGTCGGTAGCCGGCCTCGCGCAGCTGTGCCGACGCCAGGTCCGGACGACCCCGGAGGTGTGCGATCCGGGTGTGCCCGAGCGCGACGAGGTGCTCGACGGCCTGGACGGCCCCGGCCTCGTTGTCCGAGTCGACCGTGGCGTGCCCCTCGGGGCCGGTGTGCGGGTCGATCGCCACGACCGGGATCGACGAACTCGAGAGCGCCGTGCTCGGGGTCACCACGATCGCGCCGTCGATGAGCGTGCCGGACAACCGCGAGAGCGACCGGCGTTCCCACCCCTTCTGCTCGGCACCGGTCACGAGCCCGGCGTACGCGAGCAGTTCGTACCCGGTGCCGGTGGTGGCGCTGGACACCCCGCGCAGGAGCTCGGTCGAGAACGGCTCGAACTCGGTGACGAGGATGCCGATGACGTTCGTCCGCGAGCTGCGGAGGCTGCGTGCGACGAGCGAGGTCTCGTAGCCGAGCTGCTCGACGACCTCCTGCACGCGCAGGATCGTCGCGGGGGCGACGCCGTCGCGTTGGTTGATCACCTTCGACACCGTGGGGATCGAGACTCCGGCGGCGCGTGCGACGTCCGCGATGGTGACCCGGCCGGCTCCGGGACGCATGCCGAGAGCCGTGTCCATGTGCACACCGTACCGCTGAGCTGGCGCGCAAATTGGTAAAGAAAACGTTATCGATATCGATTGACATGGCTCGATGGCACCTGGCACGCTCTCCGCAGCGGCAGTCGATGTCGCTGATTGTCAACGACGACACTTCAGGAGATCCACGATGACGAGGAAGATCCGTGCCACGGCAGCCATCGCGCTGATCGGGGCGACAGCACTGGTGGCCGCAGGCTGCTCGGCCGGCAGCGACGCCGCCGGGGGCGACAGCGGCGACGGGAAGGTCTCGATGACCTTCTGGAACAACTCGACGACCGGGCCGGGCAAGGCCTTCTGGCAGGACACCGTCAAGGCGTTCGAGGCGAAGAACCCGAACGTCACGATCAAGATCCAGGCCATCCAGAACGAGGACCTGGACGGCAAGCTCCAGACCGCCCTCAACTCGAACTCCGCCCCGGACGTGTTCTCGCAGCGCGGCGGCGGCAAGATGGCCGCGATGGTCAACGCCGGCCAGCTGCTGGACATCTCCGACTCGATCGGCTCCGGTGCCAAGAGCGGGATCAGCGACGGATCGTTCAAGGCCTTCGAACTGAACGGCAAGACCTGGGCGATGCCGACGAACGTCGACCCCGAGGGCATCTGGTACAGCCAGGACCTCTTCGAGGAGGCCGGCATCGAGGGCACGCCGACCACGATGGACGAACTGAACGCCGACATCCAGAAGCTCAAGGACAAGGGCATCCAGCCGGTCGCCGTCGGTGCGAAGGACGCCTGGCCGGCGGCGCACTGGTACTACAACTTCGCACTGCGGGCCTGCTCGTCGAACGTGCTCAACAAGACCGCGCAGGACCTGAAGTTCGACAACAAGTGCTGGAAGCAGGCCGGTGAGGACACCAAGGCCTTCTTCGACACGAAGCCCTTCAACGACGGCTTCCTGACCACCTCGGCCCAGCAGGGCGCCGGCAGCTCCGCCGGTCTCGTCGCGAACCACAAGGCCGCGATGGAGCTCATGGGCGCCTGGGACCCGGGCGTGATCTCCTCGCTCACCCCGGACGGCAAGCCGCTGCAGGACCTCGGCTTCTTCCCGTTCCCGGAGGTCTCCGGCGGCAAGGGTGCGCCCGGCTCGATGATGGGCGCCGTGGGCGGGCTCTCCTGCTCGGCGAAGGCCCCGAAGAAGGCCTGCACCGACTTCCTCAACTTCGTCACCACGAAGAGCGTGCAGGAGAACTACTACAAGGCGTTCAACTCGATCCCCGCGAACAAGGACGCGCAGTCGGTCGTGACCGAGCCGTACCTGACCACGGTGCTCAAGGCGTACAACGACGCCCCGTTCGTCTCGAACTACCTCGACACGCTCTACGGCCAGAACGTCGGCAACGCGCTCAACACCAGCGTCGTCAACCTGCTCGCCGGCAAGGGGTCCGTCTCGGACATCGTGTCGACCGTCAACCAGGCCGCGGCGAAGGGCTGAGACACATGACCACCTCCGTCGCACCGCGCTCGAACGAAGCGCGGGCCGGGACGGGGCGTCGCACGGGCGGGGCCGACGGTTCGCCGTCGGCCCCGGCCCGCCGGGTCCGCAAGGGCACCGACGTCCGCACCCGCGTCGAGATCGCCGTCCTCGCCGGTCCGGCGGTGATCATGTTCGTCGGGTTCGTCATCCTGCCCGTCGCACTCGCCGCCTACTACGGCTTCTACAAGTGGCAGGGCTACGGCGCCCCGGTCGACTTCGTCGGCCTGCAGAACTACACCGTGATCTTCACCGACCCCGACTTCCGGGCGGTGCTCTGGCACAACCTGTTCATCGTCATCGGCTCGCTCGTCGTGCAGGGCCCGATCGCGATCGTCCTCGCGCTGCTGCTCAACCAGCGGATCCGCGGCCGCGGGCTCATCCGCGTCCTCATCTTCCTGCCGTACGTCATCTCCGAGGTCATCGTCGGCACCGGGTGGAGCCTCATGCTCCAGTCGAGCGGTGCGCTGAACGACCTGCTGCAGAGCATCGGCCTGGGCGGCCTGCGGAACGACTGGCTGTCGAACCCCGACATCGCGCTCTGGACCCTGCTCGGGATCATCTCGTGGAAGTACATCGGCTTCGCGGTGATCCTCTTCCTCGCCGGCCTGCAGAGCATCCCCGAGGAACTGTTCGAGGCCGCGCAGCTCGACGGCGCGAGCTACTGGCAGATCCAGCGACGCATCACGCTGCCCCTCCTCGGACCGACGCTCCGCATCTGGGCGTTCCTGTCGATCATCGGGTCACTGCAGCTGTTCGACCTCGTCTACATCATCTGGGGGCAGTACATCGCCTCGACCGCCGGGACCTCGACGATGGCGACCTACATGGTCGGCAACGGCCGCCTGTCCGGCAACTACGGGTACGGCAACGCCGTCGCCGTGGTGATCTTCCTCATCTCGCTGGTCGTCGCCCTCGTCTACCAGCGGTTCGTCCTGCGCCGCGACACCGCCGGCGCCCTGACCGAGAAGAGCGACCGATGACCGCCACCGCCTCGATCGTCGCGCCGAAGCGCCGCCAGCGTGACACCGGACCCGTCCGGCGTGAGCGCAACCTCGGCACGTACTTCATCGCGCTGCTGTTCATCGCCGTGTGCATCGGCCCGGTCGCGTACATCGTGCTCGGCGGGTTCCGCACGAACTCGCAGATCACCGCGAGCCCGGCAGGGCTGCCGAACCCGTGGCAGATCGGCAACTACGTCACCGTCCTGACGAGCGGCGTGTTCTGGCAGCAGCTCGGCAACTCGGTGATCGCCGGCGTCACCACCACCCTCGGCGTGGTCGTGCTCGGCCTCATGGTGAGCTTCGTGCTCGCCCGGTACCGGTTCCGGGGGAGCGGCGCGCTCTACTCGCTGTTCGCGGCCGGCCTGATGTTCCCGATCACGGTCGCCATCACGCCGCTCTACATCCTCGTGAAGGACCTCGGCCTGACGAACAACCTGGCGGGTGTGATCCTCCCGCAGATCGCGTTCGCCCTGCCGACGACGGTCATCATCCTGGTGCCGTTCCTCCGGGCGATCCCGGACGAGCTCGAGGAGGCGGCCGCCATCGACGGCGCGAGCAAGCTCGGGTTCTTCTTCCGCATGGTCGTCCCGCTGTCGCTCCCCGGCGTCGTCACGGTCGGCATCCTCGCGTTCATCGGCAGCTGGAACAGCTACCTCCTGCCGCTGTTCATCCTGAACGACGCGTCGACCTACACGCTGCCGCTCGGGGTCCAGGCGTTCGCGTCCCAGTACTCGGTCGACACCGCCCGGGTGCTCGCGTTCACGTCGCTCTCGATGATCCCGGCGCTCGTGTTCTTCGCGATCTTCCAGAAGCGCATCGTCGGCGGCCTGACCGGGGCGGTGAAGGGGTGACGGCGACGGACGCGACGCGGACCGTCGGGCGTGAGCCGCGCCTCCAGTCCGACCCGCGCCGTGTCGAGGACGCGACCGGCGCGGACCGCGCGACCGCCCTGCTCGCCGCCATGACGCTCGAGGAGAAGACCGCGCAGCTCGTCGGCTACTGGCTCGACCAGAACGGCGTGGTCGCCCCGATGCAGGGGGAGATGGCGGCGCACGACGACGCCGACGGCCGCACCCTGGCCGACGTCACGCGCCACGGCCTCGGGCAGTTCACCCGCGTCTACGGCACCCGCCCCGTCGAGCCGGACGAGCGCGCGGCGTGGCTGTGGTCGGAGCAGCGACGGCTCAAGCGCGAGACGCGACTCGGGATCCCGGCACTCGTGCACGAGGAGTGCCTCACCGGGCTCGCCGCCTGGAAGGCCGCCACGTTCCCGACGCCGCTGGCGTGGGGCGCTGCCTTCGACCCGGAGCTCGTCGAGCAGGTCGGCGAGGCGATCGGCGACTCGATGCGGCAGCTCGGCGTGCACCAGGGCCTCGCCCCGGTGCTCGACGTCGTCCGCGACCCACGGTGGGGGCGGGTGGACGAGTGCATCGGCGAGGACCCGTACCTCGTCGGGACGATCGGCACCGCCTACGTCCGGGGCCTGCAGCGCGCCGGGGTGGACGCGACGCTCAAGCACTTCCTCGGGTACTCCGCGTCGCAGGCGGGGCGGAACCACGCTCCCGTGCACGCCGGCCCGCGCGAGGTCGCGGACGTCTTCCTGCCGCCGTTCGAGATGGCACTGCGCGACGGCGGGGCCCGGAGCGTCATGAACTCGTACGCCGAGGTCGACGGCGTGCCGGTCGCGGCGAACGGTGACCTGCTGACCGACCTGCTCCGCGGCCGCCTCGGGTTCGAGGGCACGGTGGTCGCCGACTACTTCTCGGTCGCGTTCCTCGAGGTCATGCACGGCGTCGCCCCCGACCGTGGCGAAGCGGCCGCACTCGCCCTCACCGCGGGCATCGACGTCGAGCTGCCCACCGGGGACGCCTACCTCGCGCCGCTCGTCGACCGTGTCCGCTCCGGTGACGTCGACGAGGCGCTCGTCGACCGCGCTGTGCTCCGCGTGCTCCGGCAGAAGGAACGGCTCGGGCTGCTCGACCCGGACGCGTTCGAGGACGAGCCGCCGACCGGGATCGACCTCGACACCCCTCGGCACCGGGGGCTCGCGAAGGCGCTCGCGGCGCGGTCGCTCGTGCTGCTGTCGAACGGACCCGAGGCGCCGGTCCTGCCGCTGGCCCCGGGGGCGTCGGTGGCGCTGATCGGGCCGAACGCCGATCGCGCCGAGGCCCTGCAGGGCTGCTACTCCTTCGCCAACCACGTGCTCGCCGCGCACCCCGACCTGCCGCTCGGCTTCGCCATCCCGACCGTGCGCGAGGCGCTGACGGAGTCGCTCGGGGTCGACACCGTCCGGTTCGCCGCGGGCTGCGCCGTGACCGGCGACGACCGCTCCGGGTTCGACGACGCGGTCGCGGTCGCGGAGCGCTCCGACGTGGCGGTCGTCGTCGTCGGGGACCAGGCAGGGCTGTTCGGCCGCGGGACCGTCGGCGAGGGGAACGACACCGAGTCCCTCGACCTGCCGGGCGTCCAGCGCGAGCTCGTCGAGGCGGTGGTCGCCACCGGCACGCCGACCGTCGTCGTGCTCCTGACCGGACGGCCGTACGCCATCGGGTGGGCGCTCGACGGGGACGCTCCCCGTCCGGCCGCGGTGGTGCAGGCGTTCTTCCCCGGCGAGGGCGGCGGTCTCGCGATCGCGGACCTCCTCACCGGCGCCGCCGCACCGTCCGGTCGCCTGCCGGTCTCGCTCCCGCGGGCCGCCGGCGCGCAGCCGTACACGTACCTGCACCCGCGCCTCGGCGGGCCGTCCGACGTGACCGCGACCGACTCGACGCCCGTCCGGCCGTTCGGGTTCGGGCTCTCGTTCACCTCCTTCGCGTACGAGGAGCTCGTCGTCGACCCGACCGTGTCCAGCGCGGGGGCCTTCGACGCGTGGGTGACGGTCCGGAACACCGGGGAGCGTGCGGGCGAGGACGTGGTGCAGCTGTACGGGCACGACGTGCAGGGGAGCGTCACCCGGCCCGTCGCCCAGCTGCTCGGCTACGCCCGGGTCGCGCTCGGCCCGGGGGAGTCCGTGCGCCTGCGGTTCAGCGTGCCCGTCCAACGGTTCGCGTTCACCGACCGTGCACTGCGGAAGGTGGTCGAGCCCGGGGACGTGGAGGTGTGGGTCGCGTCCCACGCCGCGGCGTCCGGACCGACCGGTGGGGTGCGCGCCGACGGGATCGTCGCGGTGGGCGGCGGGACCGGCCCCGCGCCCGTCCCCGGGTCCGCCACGGCGCGTGCGGTCGTCCGCGTCACCGGGCCGGTGCGCGAGGTCGAGCCGTCCGACCGGCGCACGGTCACCTGGGAGCGGGTCTGACCGGACCGACGACGGCACGGACTGGAGGCGCGGTGCGGGCTCGCACCGCGCCTCCAGTCCGTCCCTTGGCCGGGATCCGGGTCAGAGCATCCCGGTGAGCACCCCGCCGTCGGCGCGGACCGCCGCACCGTTCGTGGCGGACGCCCGCGGGCTGGCGAGGTAGGCGACGAGGTCCGCGATCTCGTCGGGCCGGATGAACCGTTCGAGCAGGGTCGTGCGGTTCTGCCCGATCACCGCGGCCTGCACTGCCTCGACCGGAGCGTCCTGCGCGGCCGCGATCGTCTCGATCGTGGCCGCGACCCCGTCGGACCAGGTCGGGCCGCCGAGGACCGTGTTCACGGTGACGCCCGTCCCGCGGGTCCGCTTCGCCAGGCCGTTGCCGAGCGCGATCACCGCGGCCTTCGTGACGCCGTAGTGCACCATGTCGACGGGCACGTTCACGCCGGACTCGCTGCTGACGAACACGATCCGGCCCCAGCCGCGCTCGACCATCGGGTCGAGCAGTGCCCGGGACAGTCGGACGCCGCTCATCAGGTTGACGTCGAGGTACCGCCGCCACTCGGCATCGTCGACCGATCCGAAGTCGGCCAGGCCGAACAGTCCGACGTTGTTCACGAGCACGTCGACCTCCGGGAGCTGCTCGAGCAGCGCGTCCACCTGCGCCGGGTCGGCGAAGTCCGCCGGGATCCCGGACACCTCGGCGCCGGGGAGCGCCGCTCGCAACCGGGCGACGGCGGCGTCGACCCCCGTGCGTTCCCGTCCGTTCAGCACGACGCGGGCTCCCTCCGCCGTGAGGGCTGCTGCGACGGCGTACCCGATGCCCTGCGTCGAGCCGCTGACGAACGCCGTCCGGCCCCTGATGTCGAGATCCACGTCGTGCTCCTTTCGTGTCGTTCACTTGCCTGAGCAAGTCAATGTACGCAGGATCACTTGCCTGAGCAAGTCACGGTGGTACGCTCTCCCCATGCCGGACGACGTCGCCACCACCGGGCTCGACGCTGAGGAGCTCGAGGTCTGGGTCGCCCTCGCGACCGTGCTCGAACGACTGCCGACCGCGCTGGACGCGCAGCTGCAGCGTGACGCCGGCCTGACGCACTTCGAGCACGGCGTCCTGTTCGCCCTCGACAGCGAACCCGACCGGACCCTGCGGATGAGCGTGCTCGCCGCCGCCGCGAGCTGCACCCTGTCGCGGCTGTCCCGCGCGGTGACGCGGCTGGAGCAGAAGGGGTGGGTCCGGCGCGTGGTCGACCCGACCGACGGGCGGTTCACCCTCGCGGTGCTCACCGACAGTGGGCACGAGCAGGTCGTGGCGTCCACGCCGGCGCACCAGGCGCTCGTCCGGCGGGTGGTCTTCGACGCGCTCACGCCGGCCCAGGTGCGGCAGCTCGGCGCGGTCAGTCGACGCATCGCCGAGGCCGTCGGCGGGACACCGGTCTGGTCCCCGCCGACGCGGTGAGTCAGGGGCGCGGCGGAGCTGTGTAGGACCCGTTCCGGACGTCCTCGACGAGTGACCGCTCGGACGGCTGCCAATCGTAGGTGGCCCGTGCCTTCGTCGCGAGGAGGTGTGTGGACGTCGTCAGCGTCCGGACCGCCGGGCCCATCTGCGCCTCGGCGACCTCGAGCGGGACGGAGACGCTCGGGGTGCCGGTGAGGGTGCCGATCGCCTCCGCGAGTTCCCGGAAGGTGAACGGCACCGAACCGACCGCGTTGACGACGCCGGCGTCCGGGTGCTCGATCACCCGGACGTACAGGTCGGCGAGGTCGTCGACGTGCACGGGGTACCAGGCGTTCGCACCGTCGCCGATGTACGTCGCGGCGCCGTTCGCGACGGCGGCGTCGATGAGACCGGTGACGAGCCCGGTCCCGCCGCGGCCGAAGACGAGTCCGGCGCGGACGGCGATCCCGGTGATGCCCGGCGCGCCGAGCACGATGCGTTCGGCCCGTGCCTTGACCGGTTGGGCGCTGACCTCGGGGAGGACCGCGTCCTCGGTGACGTCCGTCGGGTCGAAGCCGTAGACGAGTCCGGTGGAGGTGTAGACGACGGGCTTCGGGGTGGTTCCGGGCGTTCCGTTCGTTCCGTTCGTTCCGTTCGTTCCGCCGGCTTCTGCTGCTCCGGCGGTGACGGCGCGGACGGCCGCGAGCTCGTCCTCGGTCGACTGCGCGGTCGGTGCGTAGTCCGAGGCGGCGTACACCACCGCGTCGGCGGCCGCGGCGGCTGTGCGGAGCACCTCGGTGTCGGTGATCGAGCCGGCGACGGGTACTGCGCCGGCCGCGCGCAGGCGGGCGGCGCTCTGCTCGGAACGGGCGAGCGCGGTGACGGAGTGGCCGGCGGAACGGAGGTGTTCGACGAGGACCGAGCCGAAGTAGCCGGTGCCGCCGATGACGAAGATCTGCATGGACGGCACGCTAAACTCTGACATCAGTGTCAAGGTCAAGCGAGGAGCAGCGACGATGCAGATCGGCGATCTGAGCCGGGCCAGCGGGGCGAGTGCCCGGTCGCTGCGCTACTACGAGCAGCTCGGGTTCATCCGACCGGAGCGCCGGGCCAACGGCTACCGCGACTACGACGAGTCCGACGTCGAGACCGTCGGCACGATCAAGATGCTCCTCGACCTCGGGCTGCCGACGGCGCTCATCGAACAGGTCCTGCCGTGCACCCGCGGCCGGAAGGTCGAGGACCAGTGCCCGGGCATCATCGACCAGGTCGTCGCGATCCGGGACGACATGGACGCGCGGGCGCAGCGGCTCCTCGCGACGAGGGACGCCCTGTCGGAGTCGCTCTCGCGCGTCGGACGCTGAACCGCTCCGCAGGCGGATTCCGCACGCGTGCAGCGACCGTCCCTAGGGTGACGCCATGCATGACGAACCTGACGGGGGCCAGCACCCGATCGTGCCGACCGAGCGCGGTGCCGTGCGCCACGGTCGCCAGCGGCGCGCAGCCCGCACCCTCTTCCCGGCGATCGGCGGCGTCCTCGCGATGGCACTCGTGCTCACGGGCGGGTACGCGGCCTGGTCGTACGCGCAGCTCGACAGCGCCGTGACGAAGGTGCACGTGGCGCTCCCGCACCCCTCGGCGTCCGCCGACGTCGACGGGTCGGCCGAGAACATCCTGCTCGTCGGGGACGACCACCGTCCGGCCGATGCCACCCCGCAGGAGCTCGCCGAGCTCGGCACGCAGCTGGACGACGGGGCGACGAACACCGACACCATGATCGTGTTGCACATCCCCGCGGGCGGGGGCAGCGCGACGATGATCTCGTTCCCGCGGGACTCGTGGGTGCCGATCCCCGGCCACGGCACGTTCAAGCTGAACAGCGCGTTCTCGGACGGTGCGGCGAACGGCGGCGGCGACGCCGGTGGCATGCGCCTGCTCATCCAGACCATCGAGAACATCAGCGGCCTGCAGATCGACCACTTCGTGCGCGTCTCGCTGCTCGGCTTCTACCAGCTCGTGAAGGCGCTCGGGCCGATCCAGGTCTGCCTGAACGAACCCGCCCACGACCCGAACTCGAACGTCGACCTCCCCGCAGGGAACTCGACGCTGAACGCCTCGCAGGCGCTCTCCTTCGTCCGGCAGCGCGACGGGCTCCCGCGCGGTGACCTCGACCGCGAGGTCCGCCAGCAGTACTTCCTCTCGCAGGAGGCCCGCAAGGTCCTCTCCGCCGGCACCCTCCTCAACCCGGTGAAGGTGTCGGACCTGCTGCACGGTGTCGGGGACGCCGTGCAGATCGACGACGGTCTCAGCATCCCGAGCCTCGTCAACACGTTCCGCAGCATCGACCTGTCGAGCATCCGGTCGACGACCATCCCCACCGCGGGGACCCCGACCATCGACGGCTACTCGACGGTGGCGGTGGACTTCGGCGCGGTGCCGGCGTTCATCCAGGGCATCGTGGGCGCGCCCGCGGCGTACACGGCGGCGAAGGCGGCGTCCCCGTCGAGCGTGCACGTGTCCGTGCAGAACGGCGGCTCCACGCCGGGCGGTGCGACGGCCGCCTCGGCAGCGCTCACGGCGAAGGGGTTCGTGGTCGGAGCGCCGAGCGACACCACCACCACGGCGGCCACGGTCGTCGAGTACCCGAAGGGCGCCGAGGCCGCGGCGAAGGCCGTCGTCGCGGCGGTCCCCGGAGCCACGACGGTCCGCTCGACCACGGTGTCGGGGGTGACGCTCGTGCTCGGGACCGACGGGCACACGGTCGGGGCCGCGGGGGCTGCCGGTTCGGGCTCGGGTTCGGCCGGCTCCGGCTCGGGTTCGGCTGGCTCCGGCTCCGGCGCGGGTTCGGGTTCGGCCGGGTCCGTTTCCGGCGCGGGCGCTCGCTCCGGGTCGTCCGGGTCCGGCGCCGCCGGTTCGTCCGGGGCGGGGTCGTCCGCGCCCGCGGCCACCCCGTCGTCCACCCCGGTCGGCAACGCGTACGGCAAGCAGGGCACCTGCATCAACTGATCGCACCCCCGGCCACCGCGCCGTGTCAGCATGGAGCGTGCTGACCGTCGGGATCCTCGTCGTCGCGGGCGTGGTGGCCGGGGTGATCGGCACCGCCGGCGGGATCACCTCGCTCGTGGCCTACCCGGCGCTGCTTGCCGTCGGGGTCCCACCGCTCGCCGCGAACGTCACGAACTCCGTCGCGCTCATCGGCAGCGGTGCGAGCTCCGCGTTCCGCGCGCGGCACGAGGTGCGCGCCGAACCCGCGGTCCTGCGTCGCTGGATGCCGACGACCGTCGCCGCCTCGCTCGCGGGCGCGGTGCTCCTGGTCGTCACACCGGCGCACCTCTTCGACCGCATCGTCCCGTTCCTCGTGCTCGCCGGGGGACTGCTCCTGCTGCTGCAGCCGCTCATCGACCGTCGTCGTGCACGGGCCGCCGGTGACGCCGCGGGTGGGCGCGGCGCCGCCGCCTCGGCCGGGATCGTCGGGGTCGGCGTCTACAACGGGTACTTCGGCGCCGGGTCCGGTGTGCTCATGATCGCCGTGCTGCTGCTCACCGGGGAGTCGTCCCTGCACCGTGCGAACGCCGTGAAGAACGTGCTGCTCCTCGCCGCGGACCTGTTGCCGGCGGTCGTGTTCGCGGTGTCCGGGCACGTCGTGTGGTCCGCCGCCGTGGCCCTCGGCGCGGGGGCGGTGGTCGGCGGGCTCGTCGGACCGACCGTCGCCCGGCGGGTGCCGCACGGGGTCCTCCGCGTCGCGATCGCGTGCTGCTCGGTCGCGCTCGCCGTGTACCTGTTCGTCACGGTGGCGTCGTCCTGATCCGCGGGGACGGTGGTCGCTGACGCCCCGGGACGACCGTCCGGATCGGTACGGTGGTCGGCATGGCACGATTCACGCCCCCAGCCGCCGACGCCGTCCGCGCACGCCTCCTGCTCGCCGCGCGCGACGAGTTCGCCGCGGCGGGGCTCGTCGGCGGCAAGGTCGAGCGGATCGCCGCCGCCGCGTCGAGCAACAAGGCGCAGGTCTTCCACTACTTCGGCAGCAAGGAGGGGCTGTTCGACGCCCTCGTCGAGCAGACCGTCGCCGAGACCTTCGACCTCGTCCCGCTCGACACCGACGACCTGCCCGGGTTCGCCGGCCGGTTGCACGACTCGTGGACCGAGCGGCCCTGGGCCCAGCGGCTGGCGACCTGGCACCGGCTCGAGCGCGCGTCGGCCGCTCCGCTCGAGGCGATCGTCGAACGCCGGACCACGATGGTCGCCGAGGTCGAGCGGGCGCAGCGGGCCGGCGTCCTGCCGCGCAGCTACCGACCCGCGGTGCTGCTCGGCCTCGTGCTGCACCTCGCGGCGTTCTGGAGCGAGGCCTCCGCGGAGTCCGAGGCCCTGACGCGCGCGGTGGTGCCGGCGCGGCGACGGCAGATCGTCGTCGACGCGGTCACGTCACTCGTCGGTAACTGACGGTCAGGACCCCGCGCCGAACGGCAGGCCGAGGGCGAAGGGCACGCCCAACCCGAGGAAGCCGGACGCGGCGACGGCGGCCGGCAGCACGACCGTGACGAGCGTCAGCGTCGCGCCGATGAGCACCGCCGCGAAGGCGAGGCCGTCGCCGCGCTCGCCGGTGCGCCGGACCTCACGGCGGGCGATGAACCCGACGACGACCCCGCCGATCGGCGCGACGAAGGCGAGCGCGATGGCCACGACCGCGATGAGGCTCAGCGGAGCGACCGCGGTCGGAGCACCCGCGGTCGCCGCGGCGTCGGGTCGGGTGGCGGGCACGTGGGCTCCGGGAGCGATGTCGGTCACGGCGACCGAGCCTAGGAGCGCGACGACCGACGGGGGAGTACCCAGTCCTGGTGGCGTGGAGGCACTCCGGTGTGCCACGCTCGGTCCGTGGACGACGGACTCCTCTACGACCTCTGCAGCCGAGCGCGGCGCGTGCACATGCGAGCCGGCGGGTCGGGGCCGGCGCTCCGCGGGCTGACGGACTTCATCTCCGCCGCAGCCGATCCCCGGGGCACCTACTCCGATGCAGCCCTCGTGGCGCTCGTCGAAGCGGCGCCGGACCCGGTCGGGTTCCGGTGGGGGCTGGAGCGGCTCGAGGCGGTGAGCGCCATCCGGACCGTCCCGCCGTCGGACTACTCCGCCGACGAGGTGGCCGAGTACGAGGATGCCCAGGCGGCTCTGCTGCGCCGGATCGGCCGCGACAGCGGGGAGCCCGCGCCGGGCCCCGTCCAAGTCGTGAAGAACGTCCTGGAGCAGTTCGTCCGCCGCTGGTACTGACCGCTGCGATCGCGCCCGGCTCAGCCGCGTCGTCCGGCGCGTGCGGCGAACGCATCGAGCGCCCCGAGCACCTCGTCGTTCCGGAAGAGGATGCCCTGCTGGTACTCGTTCTTCTTCGTCAGGATGCCAGCGGCGACGAGTCGGTCGAGGTGGGGGTACACGTTCTTCGCGTCGACACCCATCTCGGCTGCGAGGGTCGATGCGTTGAGGACGGGCTGCCGGGCGACCACATCGAGCGCCTGCCAGATGCCGGAGTCGCGACGGGCCGTGACGGCCGTTCGCCAGCGCGCTCGGATCGACGAGATCTCGTCCACGAGCTCGCGGGCGTTGCCGATCGCTTCGAAGGAGGCTTCGGCGACCAGACGGATGATCGGCTCGATGTCTCCCCGGCGGTAGTCGGTGAGCGCTCGGACGTACCCCGCGGTGTCGGTGAGGAGGCCGGCGGAGACCGGCACCGTCACGTTCTGGGTGAGTTCGTTCGACCGGAGCATCGCCTGGAGGAGCGCCCGGCCGGTGCGTCCGTTGCCGTCGGTGAACGGGTGGACCGTCTCGAACTGGGCATGCGTCACCGCGACCTGCGCGAGTCTGGGCAGGTCGAGTCGACGCGCGAACTCCATCACGTCGTCGACCAGCGACGGGACGCGTTCCCAGGCCGGCGCCACGTAGTCAGCGCCGACCGGCGTTCGCCCGCTGGTGCCGATCCACACGGCCTCTTCGCGGAACCGCCCGGCCTCGTGCCGGCGGTCGCCGCGGAGCAGCACTTCGTGCATGGCCAGCACGGTCTCCGTCGTCAACCGGTCGGACAACTCGATCGCGGTGCGCATCGCGCGGGTGTTCGACACGATCTCGCCCGCGTTGCGCTTCCCGACGCCGCCGAGTTCCGCAGTGAAGATCTGCCGCGCGCTCGCCGTCAGGTGTTCGATCTGCGACGAGGCAGCCGCTTCCGAGCGGAGCAGGAGCGGAGCGAACGGCGCGACCTCGCTCCCGAGGGACTCATCGAAGCGCGTGAGTGCTGTCGACGCCTCGTCTGCGAGGACCGACACGGCGTCGGACAGCCGCATGGAACGATGCGCGATGCGGGGTGGAACCGCTGCTCGGTACGGCTCGGTGGTCGTTTCCCGGCGCGCGGCTCGTGGACCGTGCTCCGCGTACCGGCTCTGCCACTGCAGATCCTCGAAATCGAGCGACGGCCACGCTTCGGGAAGCAACGTCATGAGTCGGACCTCGGATTTTCTGTGATAGGTCATTATCTCAGAAAATCTGCCGTCCGCACACTGCGATCTCGCCGGCTCAGCCCCGCTCGCGCAGGAACGCCACCTGCCGCTCCCAGTGCGCGAACCCACCACCCTCGTGCCCGTTGTACGGGTACACCTCGATCGCCTTGTCCACCGAGCCGAGCGCGTTGTACGCCGCGAAGGTCGTCCGCGGCGGGACCACGTCGTCCATGAGCGCGACGGAGAACAGCGCCGGCGCGGTGATCCCCGCCGCGAAGTGCACCCCGTCGAAGTAGGCGGCCGTGTCCCACACCGTGTCGATCGCGTCGCGGTGCACGGACAGGTACCGCGCGAGCTCGAGGTACGGACCACCCACGGCGACGGCGGTGCCGTTCTCCCAGTCGCTGAGGAACGCGACGTCCGGCAGGAGCGCCGTGATCGGTCCGACGTGCGCCTCGACCAGCGCGGCCGCGGCGATGGTGATCCCGCCGCCCTGGCTCCCGCCGGTCAGCGCGACGCGGTCCGGGTCGACGCCCGGCAGCGAGCGGACGGCGTCGACGAGTCGGACGGCGTCGGTGTACACGCGCCGGTAGTAGTGGTCGGCGGGGGACCCGATGCCGCTCGTCATCCAGCCGCCGATGTGCGGGCCGGAGCCGTGCGGGTCCGGAGTGTCGCCGCCGGATCCCCACCCGCTGCCCTGGCCGCGGGTGTCCATCACGACGTGCACGTACCCGGCGAGGGCCCACGAGACCCGCTCGCCAGGCAGCCCGCGACCGCCGTTGTAGCCGAGGAACTCGACGACGACCGGCAGCGGCCCGGCGGCGTCGACCGGTCGTGAGACCCAGGCCCGGACAGGGTCACCGGCGAAGCCCGGGAAGGTGAGGTCCTCGATGACGAGTCCGGTCACCGGGGTGTCGGCGGCGGCGAGGACGGGGTCGGTGCCCGACCCGGCGGCCCGGGCGTCGGCGACGGTCTCGGCCCAGAAAGCGTCGAAGTCGTCCGGCCGGCGGACGTCGGGTCGGTAGGCGCGCAGGGCGTCGAGGGGCAGGTCGGTGTACGGCATGTGGTCTCCTCCGGGCAGACCTTGGCGGATCGGGCGTACATGGTCGGAACGTCCGACCAGGTACGCCCGATCGTGCCAGGCGTTGCGATGTCGTGGCAGCCGCTCAGCGCGCGGCGGCCCGGTACTGCTCGAGCACCTCGGGGTGCGGGTCGCCGGCCACGACCGTGGTCGCCGTCTCCCACGCCGGCAGGCTCCCGGTGAGCACCCACGCCGCCTGCTTCGCCGCGCCGGCCGCCACGTACTCGCCCGGCTCCGGCACGAGGACGTCACGACCGAACACCTGCGCAGCGACGACCCGCACGGCCTCGTTGCGAGCGGCACCGCCGATGAGCAGCAGCCGCTCGACGGTGACACCGGTGCCCTCGACCGCCGCGAGGCCGTCCGCGAGCGCGCACAGCATCCCCTCGACCGCGGCCCGGGCGAGGTGCGCCCGGTCCGTCGTCCCCGGCGTCATGCCGAGCAGCGAGGCCGTCGCGTCCGGTCGGTTCGGCGTGCGCTCGCCGACGAAGTACGGCACGAGCACGAGCCCGTCGGCACCCGCCGGCGCCTGCAGCGCCAGCTCGCCGAGCGCGTCGTGGTCCACGCCGAGCAGACCGCCGATCACCTCGAGCACGCGCGCCGCGTTGAGCGTCGTGACGATCGGGAGGCGCGACCCGCTCCCGTCGGCGAAGCCCGCCACGGTCCCGCTCGGGTCGCGCACCTCGGCGTCGGTGACCCCGAAGACCGTGCCGCTCGTGCCGAGGGACACCGCGACGTCACCCGGGCCGAGTCCGAGGCCGAGCGCTGCCCCGGCGTTGTCGCCGAGTCCGGCGCCGACGAGGAGCCCCGATGGCGCCACGGCGTCGTTCGGCAGCCGGACGTCCGCGGTGAGCGTGCCCATCGCCTCGTCGGGCAGGACGACCCGCGGCACGACGACGGAGTCCGCGGAACCCGTGGCACCGGCGACGCGCATCGGTCGTCCGAGCGCCGACTCGAACAGCTCCGCGTCGTACTCGCGCCGCACCGGGTCCCAGTAGGCCGTGCCACTGGCGTCGGAGCCGTCGGTGGCGAGGGCGTCGAGGTCGGGGCCGAGCGGACTCTCGTCGGCCGGACCGTACCCGCGCAGCCGCCACGACAACCAGTCGTGGGGGAGGGCGACGGCCGCGACCCGGCCGGCGTTCTCGGGCTCCGCGTCGCGGAGCCACCGCAGCTTGGTACCGGTGAACGACGCCACCGGCACCAGACCCGTGCGGGCGACCCATGCCTCCTGGCCCAGCTCCGCGACCATCTGCGCGGCCGCGTCGGCACTGCGGACGTCGTTCCACAGCAGTGCGTCGCGGACCACGCGGCCGTCCGCGTCCAGTGCCACCATGCCGTGCTGCTGCCCGGCGATCGCGACGGCGCCGACGTCGGCGAGCCCGCCGGCGTCCGCAACGGCGGTACCGAGCGCGTCCCACCAGTGGCGGGGGTCGACGGACGTGCCGTCCGGGTGGGACGCGCGGCCCTCCCGGACGACGGCGCCGGTCGCAGCGTCACGGATCGTGACCTTGCAGGACTGGGTCGACGAGTCGACCCCGGCGACCAGGTCAGCCACGAGCGCCCATGAGGTGCTCGATGGCGAGCTGCTGCAGCTTCACGAAGCCGAAGCCCTTGCCGCCGAAGTACGCGTCGGCGTCGAAGTCCTCGAACGCGGAGCGGTCGGCGAGGAACGCGTCGTACGACTCGCCGTCGTTCAAGGTGGGGGTGCTGAGCTCGCCGACCTTCGAGGCCTCGAGCGCTGCCTGCACCTCGGGATCGGCGCGGAACGCCTGCGCACGTTCCTTGAGCAGGAGGTACATGCGCATGTTCGCGGCCGCGGAGTCCCAGACGCCCGTGATGTCCTCGGTGCGGCTCGGCTTGTAGTCGAAGTGGCGGGGGCCGTCGTACGCCGGGCCGCCCTGGGGGGCACCGTGCTCGAGCAGGTCGACGAGCGAGAACGCGTTCTGCAGGTCGCCGTGCCCGAAGACGAGGTCCTGGTCGTACTTGATGCCGCGCTGACCGTTGAGGTCGATGTGGAAGAGCTTGCCCTGGTAGAGCGCCTGGGCGATGCCGGCCGTGAAGTTCAGCCCGGCCATCTGCTCGTGGCCGACCTCGGGGTTGATGCCGAAGAGTTCCGGGCGCTCGAGCGTCTCGGTGAACGCGATGGCGTGGCCGAGGGTCGGCAGCAGGATGTCGCCGCGGGGCTCGTTCGGCTTCGGCTCGATGGCGAACCGGATGCCGTAGCCCTTGTCGGTGACGTACTGGGCGAGGAGGTTCACGGCCTCGCGGTAGCGCTCGAGCGCCGCCTGCACGTCCTTCGCGCTGTCGTACTCGGCACCCTCGCGGCCGCCCCACATCACGAACGTCGACGCGCCGAGCTCGGCGGCGAGGTCGATGTTGCGCAGGACCTTGCGGAGCGCGAACCGGCGCACCTGGCGGTCGTTCGAGGTGAAGCCGCCGTCCTTGAACACCGGGGCGGAGAAGAGGTTCGTCGTGACCATCGGCACGACGATGCCGGTGGCGTCGAGAGCACCCTTCAGGCGGTCGATCTGCGTCTGGCGCTCGGCGTCGGTCGAACCGAACGCGAAGAGGTCGTCGTCGTGGAAGGTCAGGCCGTAGGCGCCGAGCGCCAGACGCAGATCGACCGCCTGAAGGGTGCTCTCGACGCC
>NZ_JAFEVQ010000033.1:0-36228 GCF_020882855.1 Curtobacterium sp. GD1
TTGCCTATCGCCGCACGCGGCGGCTGTGTATAAGAGACAGGTGCTGCGGCCGGTGAGCGCGAGGGCCACGGCCGCGCTCGCGGCCCTCGCCGCCGCCGCCGCCGTGGCCCTCGCCCTCACCGGCTGCAGCACCGGCTCGAGCGCGGGCACCGGCTCGTCCGAGGGCAGCGCCATCTCCGCCGAACGGTGCAAGGAGAACAAGGCCGCCGGCCCCATCACCTACCTGTCCGGCTACCAGTACCAGTCCTCGGCGTCGATCCTCGAGTACATCGCGGCCGACGAACTGGGCTACTTCACGGACCTCTGCCTCGACGTCACCCTCAAGCCCGGGTCGGGCGACACCGCGCAGAACACCAAGCTCCTCGCGAGCGGCCAGGCGACCGTGTCGGCCGTCGCGGAGCAGGACCTCATCCAGGCCCGGGCGAACGGCATCGACATCACCGGCATCTCGTCCTACTCGAACGCCGGGCTCGACATCCTGATGACGAACAAGGACATCACGAAGCTCCCGCAGCTCGACGGGAAGGTCGTCGGCCACAAGGGCTACGTCCCCGCCTCCGTCCGGGCGATGATGGAGAAGGCCGGTGTGGACTGGGACTCGCTCACCCTGGTGAAGGAGGGCTACGACCCCTCGGTCCTGCCGCGCAAGCAGAACGGTCTCGAGGCCCTCACCGGCTTCGTGTCGAACGAGCCGAACCTGCTCAAGGCCGCCGGCGACGACGTCACCGTGTGGCAGCCCGTCGACTACGGGATCCCCTCGTCGATCGGCGCGATGGCCGTGAACCCCGCGTTCGCGAAGGCACACCCGACCGCCGTCGAGGACGTCCTGCGCGCCGCCCTGCACGCCTACGACTTCTGCTCGTCGAGCGCCGCGAAGACGAAGCAGTGCGTCGGGTACGCCGCGAAGCTCTCCGGCGCGACCTACGACGAGGCGCAGAACGCGAAGATCTGGACGACCGAGACGAAGGTCATCGCGGACAACCCGACGCCGGGCCAGCCGCTCGGGGGCATCGACCCCGAGAACGTGTCGAAGCTCGTCGACATGCTGCACCAGTTCGACATCGTGAAGAGCTCGGTGACCGCGGACGACGCGAAGAGCTGGTTCACGAACGAGTACATCGACGCGATCACGAAGGACGGCGAGACCGTCTGGCCCGCGCCGTGACCACGGTGGGTCGCGCGGACGCGCGACCCACCCGGCACGACGTGACACGCACCGAGCAACGACCAGAGAGGCGGCGCACCATGCCCGCGAAGGAGTACGGGATCTTCCTCCCGATCGGCAACGGCGGATGGATGCTCTCCGACACCGCCCCCCACCCCGAGGCGACCTACGCCTGGAACAAGCGCGCAGCCCTGCACGCCGAAGCGATCGGCCTCGACTTCGTCATGTCGATGGCGAAGTGGCGCGGCTTCGGCGGGAGCACCGACCACTGGGGACGTTCCCTCGAGTCGATGACGATGATGGCCGGGATCGCTGAGGCGACCGAGCGCGTGAAGATCTGGGCGACCATGCACGCGAACGTCCACAACCCGGCGGTCGCGGCGAAGATGTACACGACGCTGCAGGACCTCTCCGGGGGTCGGGCGGGCATGAACATCGTCAACGGGGCCTACGCGGCCGAGTTCGAGCAGTTCGGGATCTGGGACGCCGGCCTCAGCCACGCCGACCGCTACCGGATGACCGAGCTCTGGACCGAAGCGGTCACCCGCCTCTGGACCGAGGACAGCGTCACGATGCACACGCCGTACTTCGACCTCGACGCCTGCGAGTCCCGCCCGCACCCGGCCAGCAGGCCGACGATCATCAGCGCCGGCAAGTCCGAGGCCGCTCGCGCGTTCCAGGCGAAGTACGCCGACGGTGCGTTCCTCGCGGCGGACAGCCTCGACGAGATGCGCGACCTGTCCCGCGACGTCCACGACCGCGCGGCCGACGAGGGTCGGGTGTGCCGGACCTACTCGATGCTCACCGTCGTGCAGGACGAGACCGACGAGGCCGCGCAGCGGAAGGTGCGCGAGTGGGGTGCCGGCGTCGACCGCGAGGCACTGGCCTCGATGCGGGCGTCGTGGGGCGTCCCCGCCGAGCAGGCCCGTGCGTGGGCGGACGGTGCTGCGGGTGAGGACGCGTTCCAGACCGCCTACGTCGCCGGTTCCGCCGAGACCGTCACGGAGCACATCGAGTACATCGTCGACCGGGGCGAGCTCGACGGCCTCATGCTGATCTTCCCCGAGTACGACCAGGACATGGTGCGCTTCGGCGAGACCGTCCTGCCGGCACTCCGCCAGCACGACGCGGCGGTCGTCCGGTGACCGGCGGCAGCGGCGGGCTCGACCCGCGACTCGCCCGGTTGCTGGACGCTGGTGGCCGCACGCCGGCGCTCGTCGTCGTCGACGTGCAGCGCGATTTCGGTGAACCCGCGCGCATCGCCGGCTACGGGCTCGACGACCGTGCGTTCGCCGCGGTGGACGCCGCGATCGTCCGGATCGGCGCCCTCGTCGACGAGGCGCGAGCCACCGGCGTCCCCGTCGTCTGGGTCGAGCTCGGCAGCGACCCGTCCGCCCCGTGGCACAGCAGCACGTGGCTGCGCGGCGGTGCGCTCGACGGACCGATGCCGGAGGACGAGCCCTGCCGCATCGGCACCGCCGGCGCCGAGTGGTACCGCACGGCGCCGGCGCCCGGTGAGACCCGCGTCGTCAAGCGCGGCTACAGCGGGTTCCTCGGCACGGACCTGGAGGCGCGGCTCACCACCGCAGGGATCGGCTGGCTGACCGTCGTGGGCCTCACGTCCGAGTGCTGCGTCTTCGCGACGGCGCAGGACGCGATGCAGCTCGGCTGGCCCGTCGTGGTGCCGTCGGACGCCACCGCCGCCTACGACATCGACGTGCACGACGCCGCGCTCACGATGATCGAGCTCAACGTCGGTGTCGTCACGGACGCTGCCGAGACCACCGCACTGTGGCAGGCGTGGGCGGCATCGCCGGTGGGTGCCCCGTGAGCGGCATGCACATCGCCTACGACCTGTCCTTCACCCACACCGAAGGGCGCTGGGCCGCCCCCGGCAGCTGGGTCGGCCACGACTTCCCCGACGTCCGCATGTACATGGAGGTGGCCCGGACGGCCGAGCGCGCCGGCGTCGACATGCTGTTCTTCGGTGACGGCTCCGGTGTCCCGAGCACGTGGCGCGGCAGCATCGACCCGGCGGTCGAGTGGGGGATCCAGTGGCCCCGGCAGGACATGTCGCCGGTCATCGCGGCGATGTCGACGGTGACCGAGCACATCGGGTTCGGACTCACCTACTCGTCGACCTTCACGCACCCGTTCTCCACCGCGCGGCTGCTCAACTCGCTCGACCACGTCACGGGCGGCCGGATGGCGTTCAACGTCGTCGCGTCCTCGCGGGGTGCGGACGCCGCGAACTACGGCTCCGACCACCTGATCGACCACGACCTCCGGTACGAGCGGATGGAGGAGTTCATCGGCGTCTGCCGTGCGCTCTGGGACTCCGTCGCCCCCGACGCGATCGTCCGCGACCGGGCGACCGGGCGGTTCGCCGACCCGTCCCGTGTGCACCCCATCGACCACGACGGCCGGTTCTTCAAGGTGCGGGGGCCGCTCGCCAGCGTCCCGAGTCCGCAGCGCCACCCGGTCGTCGTACAGGCCGGCAACTCGCCGCGGGGCATCGCCGCGAGCGCGTCGTTCGCCGACCTCGTGTTCGGGTTCGGGGCGAGCGTCGCCGGGCAGCTCCGACACCGGAACGCCCTCGACGCGGCACTGACGGACGCCGGGCGGGACCCCGCCGCGGTCGGGATCCTCTGGGCGACCCAGGTGATCGTCGGCGCGACGCTCGCCGAAGCCCAGGCCCGACGGGACTCGCTCCTGTCGTTCTGGAACCGCGAGGCCGTCGGGACCTTCATCTCGCACAACGCCGGGTACGACTTCTCGACGCTGCCGGCCTCCTTCCGGCTCGGGGACCTGCGCGACGAGATCGTCGCCGCCCAGGCGAGCCCGGCCGGACTCGTCGGCAGCCTGGTCGCCGAGTTCGGGGAGGACCACACGATGGACCGCGACGACTTCTTCGAGCACGGGTGGCGCGCCGCGACCGGCCTCGACCACATGCTCGTCGGCGACGCCTCGGGGGTGGCCGACGCGCTCCAGGAGAACTTCGCCGCGACCGGTGGGCGGGGCGGCTACATGCTGTCCAGTCCGCTCGGGATGCCGTCCGGGTTCGCCGACCTCAGCGAGCTGCTCGTGCCGGAGCTCCGCTGCCGCGGGGCCCTCGCGCCGCGGTACCCGGGCGCCACGCTCCGCGAGAACCTGGCGGTGTGAGGTGACCCCGGCCCGTCGGTGGCTCGCGCTCGGCGGGCTCTGCCTCGGCTTCTTCATGCTGCTGCTCGACAGCACGATCGTGTCCGTCGCCCTGCCCGACCTCGGGCGAGACCTCGGTGCCGACGCGTCGACGTCGGTGTGGGTGAACAGCGCCTACCTCTTCGCGTTCGCCGTCCCGCTGCTCGTGGCGGGCCGGCTCGGCGACCGGTTCGGACACCGGCGCGTGTACCTCGTCGGGCTCGCGGTCTTCACGATCGCCTCGGTCGGGTGCGCGGCCGCGCCCGGGATCGGCGCCCTCGTCGCCTGGCGTGCGGTCCAGGGCCTCGGCGCTGCACTGCTCACCCCGCAGTGCCTGACCGTGATCCGGTCGCTGTTCGAACCGCCGAGGCTCGCCGTCGCGCTCGCCGTCTGGAGCGCCGGCGGCGGGGCGGCGACGGTCGCCGGGCCGATCGTCGGCGGGCTGCTCGTCGAGGCGTGGGGGTGGCCGTCGGTGTTCCTCGTGAACGTGCCCGTCGGGATCGTCACGGCGATCGCGGTCCTCCGCTTCGTGCCCGTCTCCCGGCGCATCGCGGTCCCACTGCCCCTGTTCGCCGTCGTCGGCGTGACCGTGGGGGTCCTCGGCGTGGTCGTCGGCGTGCAGGGCACGGACACCGGGCTGCTCGCCGACCCGGTCGCCCGTGGCGGTGCGGTCCTGCTCGGCGCCGCGGTGGTGGCAGCCGTCCTCGTCCGGCAGCGGCGAGCCGGCGACCGCGCCCTCGTGCCGCTCGCCCTCTTCCGCGACCGCGGTTTCGTCACCGGGTCGTGGGGCGCCACGGCCGCGTCGTTCTGCGTCGGGTCCGCCCCGATCCCGCTCATGCTCGACCTGCAGCAGACCCGCGGGCTGAGTGCGGGATCGGCGGCCCTCGTGCTCGTGCCGATGGGGGTCGCGTGCCTCGCCTCGGCGCCGTTCGTGGGCCGCATGACGAACACCGCCGGACCCCGGGCGACCGCGACGGTCGGAGCCGTCCTGCTCGTCGTGTCGGTGGCACTGACCGCGGTGCTCGTCGGTGCCGCGGCGCCCCTCTGGACGATCGCCGCGGCCTTCACCGGGTTCGGGATCGCGAACGCGTTCGTCTGGTCGCCGTTCTCCCTCGCCGCGGTCCTCGGTGCGGGTCCCGCGACGGTGGGGGCGGCATCGAGCGTCTTCAACACGGTGAAGCAGCTCGGCGCCGTGCTCGGCAGCACCGCGACGGCCGTGCTGCTCGCCACCGCGGGTGACGCGGTCGCGCTCGGTGCGCTCGCGCTCGTGGCCTGCGGTGCCGTGGTCGCCGCGCGTGCGCTGTCCGGCCGTCCGGGTGCCCCGGTCGTCCTGACCGGCGTGATCGTCCACGGTGCAGGGGTCGGGCACGACCTGGGGTTCCCCACCGCGAACCTGCGGCCCGAGGACGAGTCTGCTGCTCCCGTCCCCGTCGACGGGGTCTACGTCGGATGGCTCGCGGCTCCCGTCGGCGCTCCGCCACGGCAGGCCCTCGTGTCGATCGGCAGCAACAGCACCTTCCCCGACCGACCGCGCACGGTCGAGATCCACGTGCTCGACTTCGACGGCGACCTGTACGGCTCGGTCGTCGAGCTCACCGTCGGTCGGCGCATCCGACGCCAGCGCACGTTCCGCGGGCCGGACGCGCTCGTCGCCGCGATGCGGTCCGACGAGCGTCGGGCCCGTGCGGTGCTCGCCCGCTCCTGACCGTTCGTCCCCGACCGCTCGTCCCCGACCACTCGTTCCCCGAGGAGGACCCCGTGCACGACCACTTCATCGAGGACCCGCTCGACATCCGTGAGGCGATCGCCGAGGTGCCCTCCGTCGTGGCCGCGATCGCCGCGTGCGTCGACGGTTCCCCCGTGGTCATGGTGGCGACGTCCTTCACCGTCGGCGTCTCCTACGACCCGCCGCTGGCGACGATCGCCGTGCAGCACTCGTCCACGACGTGGCCCGACCTCGCAGCAGCGCCGACGCTCGGCATCTCGGTGCTCGGCGACGGACACGGGCCGCACACGGCGCAGTTGGCGTCCCGGGACCGTGCGCGGCGCCTGCACGGCATCGAGTACGTCGCCGCCGGGTCCGGTGCGGTCTTCCTCGACGGTGCCCACTCGTGGTTCGAGTGCTCGGTCGAGGGCGTCCACCGTGCGGGCGACCACGACATCGTGGTGCTCCGTGTCATCCGGGTCGCACGGGATGCCGCCCGGTCGGCGCTCGTCTGGCACCGGCCGGCGCGCTCGAGGGTCGCCGTCGACGCGCAGCCGTGACCACAGGGGCGCTGGCGCCGTCGTTCCTCCCCAGCGCGGGGCGAGCAGGAGCGAGGGAAGCTCGGTAGCGTTCACGATGCGTGCACAGGGCCGTCTCCTCACTGTGCTCGTCTGCTCGGCATGCAGCGTTCAGGAGGCGCCACGAACATCCCTGGGAACACATGCCGCTGTCCATCGTCATCGTCGGTCTGCTCGCCGCTTCGGGTGGGCTGCTGTGCGCGCTCATCCCGCGACCGATCTCGCGCACGATGAAGGAATCCCTTCGTCCGCTGCTCGGGCAGAACGCCGCCGAGATCTCCTCAGTCCGGGTGGTGCGGACCTTCGGGATCCTCGTCGCGATGGTCGGAGTGTTCTTCGTCCTCACCGTGGTGATCTGATGCCGTCCGGAGGCCGGACACCTCGCCCGGAGAGGGGCTTCCGATGTTCAGGATGAAGGGAAACCTCCTGCTGCCGACGATCATCGCCTTGGTCGCGATCGCACTCGGTGTGGTCACGCTCCTCTCGCCCGGTCGCGCCGAGGCCGGCGTCGCCATCTGGGGCGCGCTCGCGGGCTTGTTCGGCGTGTACGTGTTGTGCGGGGTCGTGGTCTCGTGGCGAGCCAGGAACAAGTGACGGCGTTCGCGTCGATGAGAACGGAGCCGCATCGAACGCACTCCCACTCGTCCTCGGGCTCGTGCTGGTGGTCGGCGGATTGGCGTGCATCCCGTAAGTGGTGCAGCGGCATCGCAACCACCCGCCCTCCGACCGTGGACGGCTGATCGCAGTCGTGATCGCACTCGTCATGCTCGTCGCCGGCGCGCTGCTCCTCCGGTGAACGTCGTTGACTGACTCGCTGGCGCTCTGGGTCCTCGGCGGCGCCTTCGTGCTCCTCGGCTGCGCGACCGCGGTGTCGCCGGAGGCGATGCACGACTTCCTGCAGCGGCAGATGCGCATCGTCCAGGGCAAGAAGGCAGCTGATCGTCACGCCCAGTTGCCCACGGCACTCTTCCGGGCCCTGGGCATCGCCATGCTCTGCGTCGGCATCGTGCTCGGCGTGTTCGCCGCGACGGGCGGCTGAGCGCCGAAGCACCCCGCTCAGCCCCGCACGACCGCCGCCACCGTCGCCACGACGACCTCCCGCCGCCGCGCCGCCCCCACCTCGTCCGTCAGTCGGGCGTACTCCGGCGTCGCACCACTCCACAGCGCAGCGGTGTGGATGACGATCCCGAGGAGCTCCGCCGCCGAGAACGTCGTCGGCAGCCGACCGTCCCGCTGTGCGTCCTCGATCTCCCGGAGCTTGGCGGCGTTGCTCCGCACGACGGCGTCGATCGGGTGCGAGGTGTCGCCCCGCTCGAGCCGGTACCAGGTCGCCAGGCGCTGCACCCAGGGTCGGTGCGCGTAGGAGTCGTGCAGGCGTCCGGCGTACTCGGGCAGGTCGTCGGCGTCGATCGTGACCTCGTCGAGCGTCTCAGCGACCATCGCGTCGAAGACCGCGTCGAACAGGCCGTCCTTGCTGCCGAAGTAGTGGTAGATCTGCGCCTTGTTACTCGCGGCGGCTGCGGCGATCCGGTCCACGCGCGCGCCGGCGATCCCGACCGCGGCGAACTCGTCGCGGGCGGCGACGAGGAGTCGGGCGCGGGTGGCGTCGGCGTCGCGGGGCATCGGCATCCGTCCAGGTTATCAACCGGACGGTTGACAAGCGAGCGGCGGAGGTGTTCCATGAGTGCTGTCAACCAACCAGTCAGTTAGGAACATCATGTCCGTCTTCCTCGTCACCGGTGCCTCGCGGGGCCTCGGCCGCTCGATCGTCACCGCAGCCCTCGCCGCCGGTCACCAGGTGGTCGCCGGGGTCCGGGACCTCCACGCCCTCGACGACCTCACCAGCGCGGAGCTCGTCCCGGTCGCGCTCGACGTCACCGACCCCGACGCCGCCCGTGCAGCGGTCTGCACCGCGGTCGAGCGCTTCGGCCGGCTCGACGTGCTCGTGAACAACGCCGGGTACGCGAACCTCGCCAGCATCGAGGACGTCGACCCCGCCGACTTCCGCGCCCAGGTGGAGACCAACCTGTTCGGCGTGGTGACCCTCAGCCAGGAAGCCGTGCACGTCATGCGCGAGCAGGGCTCCGGGCACATCGTGCAGGTCTCGTCCGTCGGCGGGCGCATGTCGACGCCGGGGCTCGGCGCGTACCAGACCGCGAAGTGGGCCGTCGGCGGGTTCTCCTCGGTGCTCGCGAAGGAGGTCGGGCCCCTCGGCATACGCGTCACCGTCCTCGAGCCGGGCGGCATGCGCACCGACTGGGCGGGGTCGTCCATGACGGTCGCGCCGGTCCGGCCGGAGTACGAGGCGACCGTCGGGGCCTCCGCACGGATGCACGGGGGCACGAGCATCGGTGCGAGCGACCCGGACCTGGTCGCCGAGCTCGTGCTGCAGGTCGTGGCGATGGACGAGCCGCCGCTCCGCTTGCTCGTCGGCCCGGACGCGTTCGAGCACGGGACGGCCGCCGGCCGCGCGCTCCTGGCCGAGGACGAGCGGCACGAGGCGCTCAGCCGGTCGACGCAGGCGGCCGACGCGACGCCGGAGCAGCTGGACCCGCTGGCACGCGCCTGAGACGCGACCACCTGACGGACGGGAGGCGCGGTGCGAGCCGGTACCGTCCCTCCCGTCCGACAAGCGGTACCGTCTCCACGCGCTGGGCGACAGTCCACGGGCCGGTGTGCGCGTGACGTGTCGGTGAGCGCGAAAGTTCACCCGGCTCGAGACGGTCGCTGCGTGGTCGCCCCGCGACACGCGCCGTTGCGCGCCGCGGGGCGAGGGCACCGGCCGTCGGGTGCGGCCGGTGCGAGGAGCGTAGGCAGCCTCCGCGCCCGGTGGGAGGACTCCTGCGGGATGCCGAAACGGCCTGCGGGTCCACGCAGGCAGACGTCCGGTCAGGCGGACGCGAGCGCGCCCATCTCGCCGACCACGGCGCGCAGTCGGACCGCGAGCTCGTCCGGCCCGCCGACGGTCTCGCGGTGGGCCACCTCGGACAGCGCGGACATGACGAGGGCCACTGCGGTGCGGGCGGTCTGCTCGTCGGTCCGCGTGCCGACCGTGGCGAGCAGGGACTGCCGGGACTCGGCCATCCACTGCATGACCATCGGGGCCATCTCCGGGCGGAGCACGAGCAGCTCCTTCATCCGACGCCGGTCCTGCGAGAGGGGCACGGTGGCGGCGACGAGGCCGCACAGGTCGTCGATGAAGCGCCCCTCGGCGGTGGCGAACCAGGTCGCGGCGGCCGGCGGGACCTCGACCGTGTCGAGCCCGAGCGCCGCGTGCGCCTTCGAGGAGAAGTAGTTGAAGAAGGTCCGGGGGGAGACGTCGGCGTCGGCGCAGATCTGCTCCACGGTCACCCCGTCGAGGCCGTGCGCCGAGACGAGCGTCAGTGCGGCGTCGTGCAGCGCCGATCGGGTCTGCTGCTTCTTCCGTTCACGCAGCGAGCACGGCTCCGTCGCCGTCGTCGTCGCGGGGGTGGTGGTCACGGTGGCTCCTGGTGCTGGTGGGGTGGGACGCCCGTCCACGAAGGGGGACAGCGGACGGGCGCCCCGGTCGGTCACCGGCGCTGCGCGGGCTGCGTCGGGGTGGATCCGGTCATCGGGCCGGTGAAGGAGCCCGCCTCGGCGGCGGCCAGGCCGGCGGCCGTCTCGAGCTCGTCCTCCGCCGAGAGCCGGTCGTCGTCGGAGCGCTGCGCACCCGCGGCGTCCGCACGCTCCTGCAGCGCCGAACGCTGACGGAGCGGCGGCACCCGGAAGAACCAGGTGAGGACGAAGGCGAGCAGGATCACACCGAGACCGACCCAGTAGATCGTCACGGACGAGGCGTTGAAGCCCGCCATGAACGGCCGGGTGAGCCGGCTGTCCGCACCGGTCAGGAACGAGGTGTCGTTCGTGCTCATGGTGCTCGACCCGGAGCCGCTGCCGTCGGAGACCTGCTTCGCCACGGCCGGGGTGAGCTCGCCCACCCAGTAGGACCGTTGCGCCGCGTCCGACCAGTCGACGACGAGCTTGCCGTCCTGCACCGAGGCGTGGGCCTGGTCGGCGGCCGCGGCGAGGGCCTGGGCCTGCACGGCGGCCGGGGCGCTCGCGGTCGACTGCTGCACCTGGGCGGTGACGTCGTCGAGCGAGGCCTGCACGTTCTGCTCGAGCGGGGTGACGATCGGGGTCCAGATCTCGTCCATGACGCCCCGGTTCGCGGGCGCGGTGGCCACGGTCGGGTTCGTCGCCGCGTCGAGGGCTGCGCCGAGGTCCTTCTGGTTCGCGGTCGCGTGCAGGATGTTCGACGGCATCACCGAGAACAGGATCGACAGGAGCACGGCCGTGCCGAGCGTGCCACCGATCTGGCGGAAGAACGTGGCGGACGACGTGGCGACGCCCATGTCCCGGGCCTCGACCGAGCCCTGCGACGCGAGGGTCAGCGACTGCATGACCGACCCGAGCCCGAGGCCGATGAGGAACATGCCGATCATCAGGAACCAGAGCGGCTTGTCGATGCTCATGAACGTCAGGACGACGTAGCCGGAGGACACCAGCGCCGTGCCGATCACCGGGAAGATCCGGTAGCGGCCGACCCGGGCGACGATCTGGCCGCTCGTGATCGACGCGATCATGAGCCCGCCGACGAGGGGGAGCGTCGCGAAGCCGGACTCGGTCGGGGTCAGGCCGACGACGATCTGCAGGTAGAGGGGGATGGTCAGCATGGCGCCGAACATCGCGAAGCCGACCAGGAACCCGATGACCGTCGCCATCGAGAACGTGCCGGAGCGGAAGAGCTTCAGCGGGATGATCGCGGCGTCGCCCATCTTCGACTCGATGAGCAGCAGCGCGACGAGGCCGACGACGCCGATGACGTAGCAGGCGATCGCGGCGGCCGAGCCCCAGCCCCAGGTGCGGCCCTGTTCGGCCACGAGCAGGAGCGGGACGAGCGTGACGATGACGGCGGTCGCGCCCCACCAGTCGACCTTCGGCTTCGCGGTGTCGCCACCGTGCACCTTCGGCAGGTGCAGGAAGACGAGCACCATGACGAGGGCTGCGATGCCGATCGGCACGTTGATGAGGAGCACCCAGCGCCAGCCGGTGATCCACAGGATCTCGGAGGAACCGGCGAGCAGGCCGCCGATGAGCGGGCCGATCACGGACGAGATGCCGAACACGGCGAGGAAGTAGCCCTGGTACTTGGCACGTTCGCGCGGAGCGAGGATGTCGCCCATGATCGCGAGCGGCAGGGACATCAGCGCACCGGCACCGATGCCCTGCACGGCGCGGAAGCCGGCGAGCATGAGCATCGAGGTCGACATCGACGAGAGCACGGCGCCGAGGATGAACACCACGATGCCGAAGATGTAGAGCGGCCGGCGCCCGAAGATGTCGGAGAGCTTGCCGTAGATCGGCGTCGCGATGGTCGAGGTGATGAGGTACGCGGTCGTCACCCAGGCCTGCTGGTCGAGCCCGTGCAGGTCGTCACCGATCGTCCGGATCGCCGTGCCGAACACCGTCTGGCCGAGCGAGGACAGGAACATGCCCGCCATCAGCCCGTAGATCACGAGGAGGATCTGGCGGTGGGTCATCAGCGGCTGCTGGCCGGGTGCGGCGGAGTCCGTGGGGACCCCGGCTGCGCGTCGGCCGTGCTGCACCGGGACGGGTGCGGTGGCGGTCATCGAGCTCCTTGCTTCGTGCTGTGTTTCCTGCTGTGAAAGTTTGCAGACCGCGCAACGATACATCCATTGCTTCCGACAAGCAACTAAATCTGGCCGCTACGCTGTCCGGCATGACCGAGGACCGGGACGACGCCGAGCGACTGCTGCGCGCGCAGCTCGACCGGCTGTGGGTCCGGCAGACCCTGCGGTCGTCGCTCATCGAGTCGCGCGGGGGACTGGACCCCACGGCGCGCGTGATCCTGCGGGCGGTCGACCACTTCGGGGCGGTCCGGTCGATGGCGATCGCGGACGCCACGGGGTTGTCGCGCCCGGTGATCAGCCGCCGCGTGGCGTCGCTCGTCGAGTCCGGGTACCTCGGCACCGCCCCGGACCCGGCCGACGGACGCGCCAGCCTCGTCTCGATCGCCCCGGCCGGCCGGACGCTGCTCGACACGCTCGACGTCGCCGGCGCCGAGGTCTTCGACGACCTCACGGGGGCGTTCGCCACGGGGGAGCTGCACACCCTCGCGGGGCTCCTCGCCCGGCTCAACGATCGCGCCGACGCGGTCCTCGGGATCGGCGCCACGGACCGGCGCGACGCGTCCTGACCACGCGGCACGCGCCCGTGACGCGACCAGGAGGCGGACGGGAGGCGCGGTGCGGGCCCGCCCCGATCCTCCCGTTCGTCACTGCTCGCGCCGTATTCGAGATACCGTTTCCGCATGAGCACGGACACCGCCACCACCACTGAGACCCTCGACGACGGGCCAGTGGTGACCTTCGCCGACCTCGGCCTGAGCGATGCTGTGCTCAAGGCCGTCAAGGACATCGGCTACGAGACCCCCTCCGCCATCCAGGAGGCCACGATCCCGACCCTGCTCGAGGGGCGCGACGTCGTCGGCCTCGCGCAGACCGGAACCGGCAAGACCGCGGCGTTCGCGCTGCCGATCCTGTCCCGCATGGAGGCGGGCAGCAAGGTGCCGCAGGCGCTCGTGCTGTCGCCGACCCGCGAGCTCGCCCTGCAGGTGTGCGAGGCGTTCGAGCAGTTCGCCTCCCACATGAAGCACGTGCACGTCCTGCCCGTCTACGGCGGCCAGGCGTACGGCGTGCAGCTGTCCGCCCTGCGTCGCGGCGTGGACGTCGTCGTCGGCACGCCCGGTCGCATCATGGACCACATCGCCAAGGGCACGCTCGACCTGTCCGAGCTGAAGTACCTCGTGCTCGACGAAGCCGACGAGATGCTCAAGATGGGCTTCGCCGAGGACGTCGAGACGATCCTCGCCGAGACCCCGGACGACAAGCAGGTCGCGCTGTTCTCCGCGACGATGCCAACCCAGATCCGCCGCATCTCGCAGCAGTACCTCACCGACCCGGCCGAGATCACGGTCAAGACGAAGACGAAGACCGCGGCGAACATCACGCAGCGGTACCTCATGGTGTCGTACCCGCAGAAGGTCGACGCGCTCACCCGCATCCTCGAGGTCGAGGACTTCGAGGGCATGATCATCTTCGTCCGCACGAAGAGCGAGACCGAGACCCTCGCCGAGAAGCTCCGCGCCCGCGGGTACGCCGCAGCGGCCATCAGCGGTGACGTCGCCCAGGCCCAGCGCGAGCGCACGGTGAACCAGCTGAAGTCCGGCAAGCTCGACATCCTCGTCGCCACCGACGTCGCCGCCCGCGGCCTCGACGTCGACCGCATCACGCACGTCGTGAACTACGACATCCCCGTCGACATCGAGTCCTACGTGCACCGCATCGGCCGCACGGGTCGCGCCGGCCGCTCGGGTGACTCGATCAGCTTCGTCACCCCGCGCGAGCGTCGCCTGCTGTCCGCGATCGAGCGGCACACCAAGCAGCCGCTCACGCAGATGCAGCTGCCGACGATCGAGGACGTCAACGAGACGCGCCTCACCCGCTTCGACGACGCGATCACCGCGGCGCTCGAGCAGCAGGACCGCATCACCGCGTTCCGCGACATCATCGCCCACTACGTCGAGCACCACGACGTCCCGGCCGACGACGTCGCCGCCGCGCTGGCCGTCGTCGCGCAGGGCGAGGACCCGCTGCTGCTCGACCCGAAGGCCGACGAGCTGCGGAACCGCGTCGACCGCGACGGCCGGAGCAGCGACCGCCGTGACCGTGACGACGACCGCGGTGCCCGTGGCGACCGGGCCGACCGTGGCCCGCGCCGCTCGCAGCCGATGACCGCCTACCGCATCGAGGTCGGGCGTCGGCACCGCGTCGAGCCGCGCCAGATCGTCGGGGCCCTCGCGAACGAGGGTGGCCTGCGCCGTGACGACTTCGGGGCGATCCAGATCCGCCCGGACTTCTCGATCGTCGAGCTGCCCGCCGACATGGACGCCGGGGTGCTCGACCGGCTGACGGACACCCGGATCAGCGGGAAGCTCATCGAGATCAAGCCGGACCGCCGTGGTGGTGGCGGTGGCGGGGCGCGCCGGTACGACCGCGACGACCGTGGGCCGCGTGCCGGTGGTCGGGACCGTGACGACCGCGGGCCGCGTCGGTACGACCGCGACGACCGTGCGGAGCGCAAGCCGCGTCACTGACGCGCGTTCTCCAAGACGGGAGGCGCGGTGCCAGCTGGCACCGCGCCTCCCGTCGTTCCGGCGTTCCGTCGTTGCGTGGGCGCACGTCCCCGCGAAAGCGACAGTGCACAGGGCGCCGCCGCCGTCCGTGCCGCGAGAGCGACACTGTGGCGCGGACGTCCGGCGGCAGCGTGTCGCTTTCGCGAAGCGCGGCGCCCCGGCCCGCGGGTTGCGGGATGACGCATGAGGGCCTGCACGGCCCGCACGATCCCGCCGCCGACGGGTCCGCGAGGTCCGACCGGTGCTCTGATGTCCGTAGTCGTGGCGCATGGACCACGGGACGAACAGGGGAACGCACGTGTTCAGAGCCGTACTGACCGCCGCAGCCGCGGTGGCGCTCGTCATCGGGGGAGCCGCGCCGGCGACGGCCGCACCCTCGTCGGTGCCCGGCGCACCGACCTCCGTCCGCGTCACCGGAGCCGCGGACAGCGCGACCGTGACCTGGGGACTCCCGAAGTCCGGCGCGAAGGTCACCAGCTGGCGCGTCACCGTCTCGCCCGCGCAGCAGCAGCCGGACGCCGGCGTCGACCGACTCCCGGCCAGCGCGCGGTCCGACCGGTTCGGCAACCTCACCGCGAGCACCGCGTACACGTTCTCGGTCCGTGCGGTCGGGACCCGGGGCACGGGCAAGGCCGTCTCGGTGCGGTACACCGCGCCCGGGTCGGTCCAGACCGTGCAGTCCCTGTTCGCCCTCGACGGCGCGGGCTCGGTCGTGCGGTTCCCGACCTCGGGCACGTCCGCCCCGACCACGATCGCGCCGAACGCCGCCGGCTTCACGGCGGACGACGTGGGCGACGTGTTCGTGCCCTCGGCGGACCGCACCTCGATCGTGATGTACCCGGCCGGCGGCGCCGCTGCCCGGACCGTGGCGACCGGCCTCCACCTCACGGCGGACCTCCGCTCGGACGTCGCCGGCAACCTGTACTGGGTCGACTCGGTCTCCGGTGCGATCACGAAGCTCCCGGTGTCCGGGGCCGCACCGACGGCGATCATCCCCTCGGCCGGCTCCGGCTGGGCGGTCGGACGCGACGGCACGGTCTCGGCCGTGACCTTCGGGACCCAGGGCGCCGCGACGAAGGTCGTCTCCGTGTCGCCGACGGGCGTCCGGACCACCCGGTCGATCCCCGAGACCGGCTACCGGATCTTCGCGGCGGTCATCGCGGACGGTGGCGGGAACCTCTACGTCAACTACCTCTCGACCGGCGCGTCCGGTGCGAGCGGATGGGTCCTGCTGGCGAAGGGCTCGAGCGAGCTCGTGTCGGCCGAGTCCCGGATCGGCTTCACCTACGCGGCGACGAACGGGCGGGCGCTGGTGTCCGCCAAGTCCGCCGGGTGGTGCGCTGCTCCGAGCGAGGGCAGCCCCGGCGGCTGCACCGCCGACAAGACCATCACCTCGCTGTCCTCGCGGACGGCCGACGGGACGACCACCGAGCAGACCACGAGCGGCGTGACCGCCCAGGGCCGTGGCGTGTGGATCGGTGCGGCGGACGAGGCGGGCGACCTGTTCTTCGACGTGAGCGCCGGCCCGACGACCGGCCTCTGGCGGCTGGACGCCGCAGGCGGCGTGGCGCAGCGGCTGTCCGCCGGACAGTTCTCGCGGTTGCTGGTGATCTGAGGTCGGACCCGACCAGGTGACTGACGGGAGGCGCGGTGCGGGCTCGCACCGCGCCTCCCGTCATGCAGTGCGCAGCCGGTTCAGGCGACGCCCTCGACGGTCCGTCGGCACACCTCGTCCCACGGGGTCGGCTCGATGCCGAAGTGGGCTCGGGCCGCCGAGTCGTCGACCACGTACGGGGCCGTCCACTGGTAGCTCATCTCGGCGATCTCGCGCATCATCGGTGAGACCAGCCCCATCGCGCGGAGCATGCCGGCGGGGAGACGCCGGACGGTGACCGGGGGCTTCCCCGCCGCGGCCAGCACCTCGGTGAGGGCCTGCACCTGCGACCGCGGCGCGTTGCTCGGCACCATCCAGGTGCGTCCGTGGGCGGTCTCGTCCGCCGCGGCCGCGACGAGCATCCGGGCGACGTCGAGCACGTCCGTGAAGGTGTGCGGCAGGTCGGTCCGGCCGATCATCGACACCGCCTTCCCCTGCAGCGCTGCCGGCAGGACGCGGGTGATGTGGCCGTTCTCGCCGATGCCGGCGCCGACGTAGTCCGAGGCGCGGACCTCGACGGCACGCAGCCGTCCCGCCTCGTGCGCCGTGCGTGCATCGGCCCAGAGCCGTGCCCGCAGGATGCCCTTGTGGTCCGTCGCGGCGTCCGGCAGGCTCTCGCGCATCGGTCCGTCGACGGGGCCGTAGGGGTAGAGGTTCCCGGTGATGGCGTACACCGCGCCGGTCCGCTCGGCGGCGGTGAGCAGCGCGGTCGCGAGCGGCGGCCAGGTCTGCTCCCACTGCGTGTAGTCGCCGGGGTTGGCGCAGTTGTAGAGGGCGACGGCCCCCTCGGTCGTCCGGGTGAGCGCGTCGGCGTCCGAGGCGTCCAGGGCGAGGTGCTCGACGCCGGAGACACCCGTGTCCCGGCCGGAGCGGGTGGCGACGGTGACCCGCTCGCCCCGTTCCGCGAGGAGTGCGGCGAGGTGACGGCCCACCGGACCGGCACCGATGACGACGTGGTGCTGCGACATGGCTTCCTGCTTTCGTCTGTTTGCGAGAGCACCGCTCTCGGTTCTCAGCATGCACGAGCGGTCACCGAATTGCAAGAGCAGTGCTCTCGATTGTGTGCAGTGCTCTCTCGTGTCATGGTGGAGGCATGACGGACAAGGCGCCCACTGCACGATCCCTCGCACGCGAGACCGTGCGGGCCGGCATCCTCGCCGCTGCCCGTGTCCGGCTCACCGAGGAGGGGCCGTCGCAACTGAGCCTCCGCGCCGTCGCCCGTGACGTCGGGATGGTGTCGTCTGCCGTCTACCGGTACTTCCCGAGCCGCGACGACCTGCTCACGGCGCTCCTCATCGCCGACTACGACGAGCTCGGCGGCGCGGTCGAGGCAGCCGAGGCGGCAGCGGGACCGGCACCCGGGGCTCGGTGGGTCGCGGTGTGCCGGGCGATCCGGACGTGGTCGATCGCGCACCCGGGGGACTTCGCGCTCCTGTTCGGCTCGCCGGTGCCCGGGTACGTCGCGCCGCGGTCGACCGTGGACCCGGCGTCGCGGACGACGCTCACGATCGTGCGGGTGGTCGCGGACGCGGTGGCGGACCCGGGGTACCGCGCACCGCTCCCGGCCGGATCGGGTCCGGGGCTCGTGGCTGCGGCGGTCGCGGACGGGGTGGCGTCCCTGCGGGCGTTCGGCACCGAGCTGCCGGAGGAGGTCCTCGTCCGCACGCTGATGGCCTGGACGACGGTGTTCGGCACGGTGTCGTTCGAGTTGTTCGGGCACTTCGTCGGTTCGGTGTCGGACGGTGCGGCGTACTTCGACGAGGTCGTCGCACGGCTGGCCGATGGACTCGGGTTCGTCGCCGAGTTCGACTGACGGGGTCGCGCTGCGGGTCGCGCCGTCCGTCGGTCGCGGGTCGCGTCGTCCGTCGGTCGCGGGTCGCGTCGTCCGTCGGCCGCGTCCTGTTGTCCCCAGAGCGGGGTGCCGGTCTGACAGGGGGCCCGTTCCTACGGTAGACAGGTCGTGGGCCCCGGTCGTACCCGACGACCGAGTCCACGCTCGGGACGGCACACCTGGAGTCTCCCCGGACGGACCACCACCCTCGGGCGCGCGCCGCGGCCGGGGCCGACGGATCAGGGAGGCTCGCTTGCGACGCAGCACGTTCGGCGACGCCGTCGTCGGGGGCACCCGGTGACCGCGCTCGACGTCAGCCGGCAGGACCGCCGCCGTCTCACGACCGGGACACCCCGGAAGCGCCTCGTCGCCGTCCGGACCGTCGCCCTGCTCGCCTCGATCGCCGGCGTGAACTACATCGTCTGGCGCTGGGCCGCCTCGGTGAACTGGCACTCGTGGTGGATCGCCGTCCCGCTGATCCTCGCCGAGACGTACAGCGTGATCGACTCGCTGCTCTTCGCGTTCGGGGCCTGGCGGCTCCGTGAACGCGGGGAACCGCCGACCCCGCCGCAGGACCCCGTGACCGTCGACGTCTTCATCACGACGTACAACGAGCCCGTCGACCTCGTCGTGCGCACCGCGACCGCGGCGAAGGCGATCACCCACCCGCACACCACGTGGATCCTCGACGACGGCAACCGTCCGGAGATGCGCGCCGCCGCCGAGTCGCTCGGGATCGGCGTCATCACCCGGGGCGCCGACTGGATCGACCGGCCGCGGCACGCCAAGGCGGGGAACCTCAACAACGCCCTGCTCGCGACCCAGGGGGAGTTCCTCCTCATCCTCGACGCCGACCAGGTCCCGGAACCGTCGATCCTCGACCGCACGCTCGGGTACTTCAAGGACTCGCGGATGGCGCTCGTGCAGACGCCGCAGTGGTTCGAGAACGTCCCCGAAGCCGACCTGCTCGGCAGCCAGGCGCCGCTGTTCTACGGGCCGATCCAGCAGTCGAAGGACGGGTGGAACGCCGCGTTCTTCTGCGGGTCGAACGCGATCCTCCGGCGCGAGGCGCTCATGCAGCTCGGGGTCACCCGGTACGTGCGCGAGGTCGAGGCCTCGGTCGCGCGGACGATCAAGACCTCCCGGAAGCTCCTCGCCCGAGCACGCGAGACGGAGACCGACCCGCGGGTGCTCGGGGCGCTCGACGAGGCCGAGGCCGTGGTCGACCGCGCACGCGACCAGGTCCAGCGCGGCGAGCCGCTCGGCGACGTCACCTACGACTTCCAACGCGGCATCGACACGATCTCCTACCGGTTCGCCGCGTCCGACCTCGAATCGGTCCGCAACGACCTGCAGGAGCTCGCGGCGATGTCGACCGACGCGAACACCTTCGCGGGCCTCGACGACGCGGCACTCGACGTCCTCGGCCGCCGCGACGCCTCACCGGTCGCCGCGATCGAGTCCATCGCCGTGCTCACCCGGGCGCTCGACGTCAACCGCGACGACGAGGCCCAGCCGATCATGCCCCTGGCGACGATCTCGGTCACCGAGGACATGGCGACCGCCATGCGCCTGCACGGCCTCGGCTGGAAGTCGGCCTACCACGACGAGATCCTGGCGAAGGGCCTCGCACCCGAGGACCTGCCGACCATGCTCGTGCAGCGGCTCCGCTGGGCGCAGGGCACCATGCAGGTCTTCTTCCGCGAGAACCCGCTCGTGCAGAAGGGCCTGTCGTGGGGGCAGCGGCTCATGTACTTCTCGACGATGTGGAGCTACCTGTCCGGCTTCGCCGCGATCGTCTACATCGCGGCCCCGGTGCTCTGCCTGTCCTTCGGTGTGGTGCCGGTCCAGGCGTACAGCGTCGACTTCTTCGTCCGGCTCATCCCGTTCCTCGTCCTCAACCAGCTGCTCTTCTGGGTGGTGGCGGCCGGCAGACCGACGTGGCGCGGGCAGCAGTACTCGCTGGCGTTGTTCCCGGTCTGGATCGAGTCCGTCACGAGTGCGTTCGAGAACGTGTTCCGGGGCAAGCCCCTGGGCTTCCGGGTCACCCCGAAGGTCCGTGACGAGTCCGAGCAGAAGCCGCGGTGGGACCTCGTGAAGCCCCAGCTCATCGCGATGGGGGCCCTGGTGGCGGCGCTGATCCTGATCGGCATCCGCTACCTGACCGGCCAGGCGTCCGGCATCGCGCCGCTCGTGAACACCGCGTGGGTCGTGTTCGACCTGTTCATCTTCAGCATCGTCATCCGGGCCGTGCTCTACCGCGGACCGGGCACGGCGCAGTCCGAGCACGAGTCGAGCACGGCCGGGGGACCCCTGTGAGCCCGGCGCGGGTCGAGTTCGACGTCCCGGCGGTGCCGGCGTCCCTCGACGAGGTGCAGGACCGCTTCGGCGCGTGGTGGGACACCCTCGGCATCGACGACGTCCGGCTCCGCTTCGGCCTCGAGACCGCCCTCGCCGAGATCGCCGCGAACATCGTCGAGCACACCCGACGCGCCGACCAGGAGGCCGGCCGGCGCTACACCGTGGAACTCGACGCGACCGACCACGAGCTCGTCGCCGTGCTCACCGACAACGGGCTGCCGGTCGACATCGACCTCGCTGCCGTGACGATGGCCGACGCCGACGAGGAGAGCGGTCGGGGCCTGGCCCTCGCGATCGCCGCGCTCGACCGGCTCGAGCACCGACACGAGGGCGGTCACAACGTCTGGACCCTGGTGTGCGCACGGTGAGCCGGACCGCTGCCCGGCTCGTCGCGTTCCTGGTGGTGCTCGCGACGTTCGCCCTGGGTGGCGCGCTGCCGGCGTCGGCGGTGCAGGCTGCCGCGACGAGCAGTGCGTCGATCACGCCGTCCGACGGGAAGACCTGGTTCGGACCGGACATCGACTGGGGTGACGACGCACCGGCCGGGTACGCGGGACGACTCGGCGCGACACCGTCGCTGTACGGCGTGGAGATCCAGTACCCGCTCGACCGCAGCGCCCGCAAGGAGTTCCTCCGGGCCACCCGCGCTGCCGCGACGCAGGGCGCCGTCCTCGTGGTGAGCCTCGAGCCCGACCAGTCGCTCCGGTCCCTCACCGCGGCCGACGCCCGCGCGGCGAACGCCCTGCTCGAAGAAGTCCACCGTCAGTACGACACCCAGGTGCTCGTCCGGTTCGCCCCGCAGATGAACGGCACGTGGGTGCGGTGGGGGCAGCAGCCGACGCAGTTCGTCACGGCCTTCCGGACGCTCGCGACCGCGGTCCACGGCGGCAGCTCGGACGCGCTGATGGTGTGGTCCCCGTCCTACGGTGCGGGCTACCCCTTCGGCGAGTCCGCCGGCCGGCTGCAGGACCTCTCCGCGACCGACGTCTCGAAGCTCGACACGAACGGCGACGGACAGCTCACCGCGGCCGACGACCCCTACGAGCCGTACTGGCCCGGGGACTCCTCCGTCGACTGGGTCGGGCTGTCGATGCTGTACTTCGGCAAGGGCAAGGCGACCGAGGCAGCCGGCCGGGACGTCCCGCTCACCCGGAACGACGTCCCCGAGGCCGGCGAGGTCTCCGCACGCTTCGACGAGACCTGGGGCTACGAGCAGCGACAACAGGGGAGCTTCTACGACCGCTTCGCCGTGGCCGACGACCGGCCGATGCTGCTCGACACCGGGGCGCTGTACGACCACTCGCTCCGGGGCGCCGACGAACTCCCGGTGAAGCAGGGCTGGTGGCGACAGGTGATCGCCGCCGTGCAGGACCGCCCGTTGATCCGCGGCGTGACGTTCCTCGAGACGAACCGCCGCGAACCCGAGGCCGGCAACCGCGTGGCCGACTGGCGCGACACCGCCGTACCCGGCATCGCCGGCTCGTTCCGCACCGACCTCGAGCGCGCGGGCGACTTCGTGTTCGGCCCCGTGACGGACGAGGTCACGCCACGGGACGGCGCCGCGGCGACCGACCAGCAGTACGACACCGGCGGCGACCAGATGGCCTGGATCGTCTGGTGTGCCGTCGGCCTCGCGGTCGTGTTCCTGCTGAGCGGCCTGTTCGGTCGCCTGCTGCCGAGCTGGCGGTACCCCGACGACGGCAAGCCCGGGCGCGACCTGCGGCTCGACCTGTTCCGCGGGTTCATCATCCTCGCCGTGGTGATCACCCACATCGAGATCGGCGGACCGTACTCGTACATCACGCTGCACGCCGTCGGCGCGATCACCGGCGCGGAGATGTTCGTGTTCCTGTCCGGCATGGTTCTCGGCATGACCTACCCGTTCGCCATCAAGAAGTTCGGCGAGTGGGCGGCCGCCATCGGGGCGTGGAGACGCGCGCGGAAGCAGTACCTCGTCACGCTCGGGGTGATCCTCGTCGTCTTCGCGCTGAGCTTCGTGCCGTTCCTGAACACCGACGCGATCACCACCTTCACCGACCGGGGGACCGGCACCGGGGGAGTCGGCGCCGAGGGGCGCGTCTACGACCTCTACCCGAACGCGATGCAGCTGCTGGCGTACCCGCCGCCCTGGTACGCGATCCGGCAGTTCCTGCTGCTCGAGATGGGCCCGTGGCCGTTCAACATCATGGGCCTCTTCGTGGTGCTGAGCCTGTTCATCCCGGCGTTCATGTGGGTGATCCGCCGCGGGTTCTGGTGGGCGCTGCTCATCGTCAGCTGGGCGCTCTACGTCTACCAGGCGCTCAACCCGGAGTTCCGGCCGCTGAACTCCCAGTTCGAGGCGGTCTTCCCGCTCCTCACCTGGCAGGTCGTGTTCACCCACGGACTCGTGCTCGGCTACTACCGCCGGCAGATCATCGGCGCACTGACCGGTCGCCTCGGCAAGGTCCTCGTCGGGGTCGGCATCGGCGGGTACGCGCTGTTCCTGGTCTACGTCTGGGCGGGCGACCACTTCGGGTTCACGCCCGTGCCGTTCCCGGCCTCGATGTACGACCAGCTGTACAACACCGCCTACCAGCGCGTCGACCTGCAGTGGGGGCGCCTGGTCGACATCGCCTTCTTCGCGATCGTGTCGTACGCGATCCTCACCGTGTTCTGGAAGCCGATCGCGAAGGCCATCGGGTGGCTGTGGATCCCGATCGGGCAGGCGAGTCTCTACGTGTTCGTCTGGCAGGTGTTCTTCGCGCTGGCGATCGCGTCGATCCCGGGTGTCGACTGGGGCAACGGCTGGATCGGCTTCGCGACCCACACCCTGCTGATCCTGCTGGCCTGGTACATGGTGCGGAAGCGGTTCCTGTTCTCGGTGATCCCGCGCTGACGCGCTGCGGGACGGACAGGAGGCGCGGTGCGGGCCCGCACCGCGCCTCCCGTCCGTCAGCTGGTCGCGGTGCGCCCGTGTCTGGAAAGGTGGTCGTGTGGGGTTGATGAGACGGTGGCCGTGGTGGTTGGCTGCGCTGGCGCTCGCCGTCGCGTTCGGCGGCCTGTGGTTCCTGGTGACGATCGTCGTGATGCCGGAGCTCAACGCTGTCGAGCGAGCCGTGATCTCCGCCATCACGGGTTCCGCGTACGGCATCGTCATGGCGATCTTCCTCATCCGGCTGCGGCGCGGGTACGGCACCGTCCTGCAGGACGCGGGCTTCCGTCGAGCAGTCCGCCGCGGGGTCGTTCCGCCCGACGTCGACGTCGAGGGATGGCGACGCGCGGTGCAGCAGCACCGGAACCAGTACCGCCCGCTGCGATGGGCGGCCCCGCTGCTGTACGTTCCGATGACCGGCCTCTCCGTCTGGCTCGCAGCGTCCGGGCAACCGCTCTCCTGGATCTTCGTCGGCCTCTTCCTCGTCATGCTGGTCGCCTCCCTGATCGTTGCCCCTCGAGCGGTCCGCCGGACGGACGCGATGCTGACCGAGCTCGACCGCCGTGCGCGGTCGGTCCAGTGAGACGCGATGGGTGACCGAGACCCCCGCTAGCAGCGGGGGTGGTCCTGGTCGTGACCGTCCCACAGGTCGCCGCACTCGACGGGTTCCGCGCCCGACGACGCGAGCCACGGCCCGGCGCCGTGCGCGGGGTCGCGGGACAGCGCGGCGACCAGCGTGGCGCGGTGCTCCGAGCCGACGACCACCGGGTGTCCCGGTACGCCGTGGTGGACCGCGCGGCGGAGCGCCCTCGGGTGGCCACCGCCGCCGATCACCCGCCGGACGGCCGACGCGGGGAGGCCTGGCAGGTCGACGAGGGAGACGCACGCCGTCGCCGGACCGGTGACGGCCGCGAGCCCGACGGCGAGCGACGCGCCCGGACCCGCTGCCCAGTCGTCCGCGACGACGACGGTGACCCCGTCCACGGCGGGCACGAGGGCCCGCGCCCGGGCGGCGGCGGCGCCGAGGACGACGACGACCCGGTCGCAGCCCCCGACGAGGAGCGCGTCGACGCCGAGGTGCAGCCACGGGGTGCCGTCCGGCTCGGCGACCAGCGCCTTGGGCCGCCCCATCCGCGTCCCCGCACCGGCGGCGAGCAGCACGCCCACCACGTCGGTCACACGAACGCCGGCACCGACGTCCACGCGGCAGGGGCCTCGGCGACGCCGTCGCGCACGACGGTGCCGGAGATGAGGCCGTAGGGCCGGTCGGCGGCGAAGAACACCTCGCCGGGGTTGTCCAGGCCGAACGGTGCGAGGTCGACCAGGAAGTGGTGCTTGTTCGGCATCGAGAACCGCACCTCGGCGATCTCCGGGAACGTCTCGATCGCCGAGCGGCCCATCGCGAACAGGGTCTGCTGCAGCGCCAGCGAGTGCAGCTCGGCGAAGGTCGCGAGCATGCGGTCGAGGACGCCGGCGTACACGGCGTCGTAGTCGATGCCCGCCGCCACCGCCTCGGGCGTGTAGCGCCAGCGGGCCGTCACCGAGGTCGCGAGGATCCGGTCGTCGGTCTCCGCGAGCGTCGTGTACCCGTCGCGCGGGAACCCGTGGAACTCGCTGCCGGTCGACTTCAGGACCGTCAGGTCGGTGACCCCGGCGAGCACGTGCACGTCGTCGCCGTCGACCTGCACCACGGCCGTGCGGGTCCCACGGCCGGCCCGGACGAACGAGTGGTCGTGCTCCCGGCCGTCGACGACGATCCGCTCCCACGTGTGCTGCTCGGCGGACAGGGTGGACCCGTCGTACCAGTCGAAGGCGGTGCTGAAGTGCCGGCCGAGGCGCAGGAGGAACTCCTCCGGCGTGCCCACCCCGTGCTCCTTCGCGAAGGCGTAGACGGTGTTCTTCTGCGTGTCCGTCGCGACGACCTTCGCGTTGTCGCCCTCGGTGTACGAGTCGGCGAGCGCCGCGCCGCGCAACTGGGTCGTGACGGTCAGGTCCTCGATCTCGTGCCGGTCGGTGTCACGCGTCACCCGGACGAGCCGGACCTCGGCCTTGCCGTACTGGTTCGCACCGAGGTGGACGGTCGTGGTGGTGGGGACTGGCTGGACGTCGGTGATCTCCATGGAGGCGACGATGACACCCGCGTGTTTCGGCGGTGGGTCGAACAGGTCACGAGCTCCGTCAGCGGCCACGGCCCGGTCGTGACGCAGCCGTCGAACGCCCGTAACCACACGGAAACACCCGTTCCATAGCGTTGCCGCCACGACGCACCCGATCGAGGAGGGCTCCGTGGCGCACACATCCGCACCCCGGCGGTCCTCGGCGTGGAACCGCGGGATGATCGCGCACGGACGACGGTCCGACGGCGCCACCGACACCCGTCCCACCATCCCGATCGGACCCTGCAATGGACCTCGTCTCCGTCCGCACCGTGCGGACACCGTCGCACCGCGACGACCTCTCCTTCGGTCCCGGTGAGCATCCCCTCGCCGGCGGCACCTGGTTGTACTCGGAGGAGCAGCCGGGGCTGACCGGGCTCGTCGACCTCACCGCACTGGGGTGGCGCGACACCGAGCGCAGCGCCGGAGGGCTCCGGATCTCCGCGACGTGCACGATCGCGTCGCTGCTGCGCGTGGCGCCCGAGGACGACTGGCGTGCCTGGCCGCTCGTCGACCGGTGCGCCAACGCGTTGCTGGCGTCGTTCAAGGTGTGGAACCAGGCGACGGTCGGCGGCAACGTCGCGGTCGCCCTGCCGGCGGGGGCGATCACCGCGCTGCTGGTGACGCTCGACGCGGTCGCGGAGGTCTGGACGCCGGACGGCGGGGAGCGCCGGGTCCCGGTGGCGGACCTGGTCACCGGGCCGCGGACGACCGACCTCGCGCCGGGTGAGGTCATCCGGGCGTTCGACGTGCCACGAGCGGCCCTCGTGGCGCGCACCGGGTTCCGTCGGGTGTCCCTCAGCCCGCACGGCCGGACCGGTGCACTCGTCACGGCGCGGTGGTCGGCGTCGGGCTTCGTCCTCGTCGTGACGGGGGCGACCCCGCGGCCGCTCGTGCTCCGTCACGCCGGGGTCCCGACCGCCGCGGAGGTCGACGCACGGCTCGAGGCACACGACGCCTGGTACGACGACCCGCACGGATCCCCGGACTGGCGGCGCGCGGTGAGCCGGCGGTTCGCGGCGGAGCTCGTCGCCGAGGCGCTCGGGACGACGGGCGGTGCGGCATGAGGTTCGAGGTCGACGGCGTGACGGTGGACGCCGAACCGCAGCCCGGTCAGGTCCTCCGCACCCTGCTCCGCGAGCACGGGGTGACGTCCGTGAAGAAGGGCTGCGACGCGGGCGACTGCGGTGCGTGCTCGGTGCTCGTCGACGGTGTGCCGGTCCACTCCTGCATCACGCCGGCGCACCGGATGGCGGGGCGTGCCGTCACCACGGCGGCCGGGCTCGGCACGCCGGAGGACCCGCACCCCGTGCAGCGCGCGTTCGCCGAGGCGCCGGGCTTCCAGTGCGGCTTCTGCACCGCCGGGTACGTCGTCACGGCCTCCACGCTCGACGAGGACGCGCTTGCTGACCGGCACCGCGCGTTGAAGGGCAACATCTGCCGGTGCACCGGGTACCGGGCGATCGAGGACGCCCTGGACGGGGTCGCGAACACGGCGTGCGCGGCGGCCGGTCAGGCGATCGGCACGTCGGTCGCCGCCCCGGCCGCGATGGCGATCGTGACCGGACGCGAGGAGTACACGCTCGACGTGCGGCGGACCGAGGGTCTGCTGCACCTCGCGGTCCTCGGCAGCCCGCACCCGCACGCCCGCATCGTGTCGATCGACACGGCGGAGGCCGAAGCCCTCCCGGGTGTGCACGCCGTCCTCACCCACCACGACGACCCCGGCGTGCTGTTCTCCACCGGTCGGCACGAGTCCCGCTTGGACGACCCGGACGACACCCGGGTCCTCGACCGGGTGCTCCGTTTCCGTGGGCAGCGCGTGGCCGCAGTGGTCGCGGACAGCGTCCGGATCGCCGAGCAGGCCTGCGCCCTCGTTCGGGTGCGCTACGAGGTGCTGCCGAGCGTGCACGACCCGGACGCGGCCCGTGCCGCCGGCGCTCCGCTCCTGCACGCCGACAAGACGACCCAGGAGCACCGGATCGCCGAGCCGGGCCGCAACGTGGTCGCCGCCCTGCACGGTGAGACGGGCGACGTCGACGGAGCCCTGGCGACGGCCGCGGCCACCGTCGAGGGCACCTGGACCACGGGCCGCGTCTCGCACGCCGCGCTCGAGACCCACGCGACCCGCGGGTCCGTCGACCGCGACGGGCGGCTCGTGCTCCGGACCGCGACGCAGGTCCCGTTCCTGGTGCGGGACGAGATCGCGCACGTGTTCGGCCTCGACCCGAGCCGAGTCCGTGTCATCGCGAAGCGCGTCGGCGGTGGGTTCGGCGGGAAGCAGGAGTTGCTGACCGAGGACCTGGTCACCCTCGCGGTGCTGCGGACCGGTCGCGCGGTGCAGTACGAGTTCAGTCGGCGTGACGAGTTCACGATCGCCCCGACCCGGCACCCGATGCGCGTGCGGGTCCGGCTCGGTGCCGACGCCGAGGGGCACCTGACGGCGCTGCACGTCGACCAGACCATGGACACCGGCGCGTACGGCAACCACGGGATCGGTGTCATGTTCCACTCCGTCAGCGAGTCCGTCGCCGTGTACCGGTGCCCGTCGAAGCGCGTGGACGCGGAGTCCGTGTACACGAACAACCTGCCGTCCGGGGCGTTCCGCGGGTACGGGCTCGGCCAGGTCGTGTTCGCGATCGAGTCCGCCATGGACGAGCTCGCCCGGGAGCTCGGCATCGACCCGCTCGACCTGCGGCGGCGGAACGTCGTGGTCCCCGGAGACCCCCTCGTGGTCACGGACCCGGACGAGCAGGACGACCTGCGCTGGGAGGGCAGCTACGGACTCGACCAGTGCATCGACCTGGTGGAGGACGCCCTCCGCGCGCCGGTGCCCGAGGTCCCACGCATGGACGGGCCGCCGCTGGACGACTCTGGTGACTGGGCGTTCGGCACCGGGGTCGCCCTCGCGGCGATCGCCACGATGCCGCCGCGCGGGCACCACGCGCACGTGTCGGTCGAGGCCACGGCGGAGGGTCGGTACCGCATCGGCGTCGGCACGGCCGAGTTCGGCAACGGGACGACGACGGTGCACACGCAGCTCGTCGCCACCGCCCTCGGCACCACCACGGACCGGGTCGACGTGCACCAGTCGGACACCGACGCTGCCCGGCACGACACGGGGGCGTTCGGGTCCGCCGGGGTCGTGGTCGCCGGCAAGGCGCTGTACGCCGCGGCACAGGCACTGCGGGAGGACATGACCGGGCGCGCCCTCGGGATCGTCGCCGCCCGGACACCCCGGACCGCGTCGGGTCCGCTCGGGCCGGCGGTCTCGATCGGGCCGGACGGCGTCCGCATCGGGGAGGAGCTCGTCGGGCACGCCGAGCTGCTCGCCGACGGCCCGCTCGTCGCGCACGGCAGCCACGACGGCACGCCACGGTCGCTCGCGTTCACCGTGCACGGCGCCCGGGTGGCGGTGCACCGGCCGACGGGTGAGGTCCGCGTGCTGCACAGCGTGCAGGCGGTGGACGCCGGCACCGTCCTGAACCCGGAGCAGCTCCGCGGCCAGGTGGAGGGCGGCGCCGCGCAGGCGATCGGCTCGGCGCTCTACGAGGAGGTCGTGCTGGACGAGGCCGGTCGGGTGACGACCGACGCGTTCCGGGCGTACCGGGTGCCGAAGATCTCCGACGTGCCCCGCACCGAGGTGCGCTTCGCCGACACGCACGACCCGCTCGGCCCCCTCGGCGCGAAGTCGATGAGCGAGGCGCCGTACAACCCGGTCGCGCCAGCCGTCGCGAACGCGGTGCGCGACGCCGTCGGCGTGCGCCCCCACCGGTTGCCGATGACGCGCGACCGCGTCTGGGCGATGCTCCAGGACGCGACCGACGCCGGGGGTGCGTGATGTTCGAACTGGCACCGCGCCTCCTGGCCGCCCTCGACGCGGGGGACCCCGTGGTCGTCGCGACGGCCGTCGCGATGACGGGCAGCGCGCCGACCGGCGTCGGCTCGTCGATGGCCGTCCTGCCCGGCGGCCAGGTCGTCGGCACCATCTCCGGCGGGTGCGTCGAGGGGGCGCTGTTCGACACGGCGGAGCAGGTCCTCGAGACCGGCGAGGCGGTGCTCGAACGCTTCGGGTTCGACGACGACCCGGACGACGTCGACGCGATGTGGGCACCGGCGCTCCGCTGCGGCGGTCGTGTCGAGGTCCTGGTCCGTCGCGTCCGTCCCGACGACGCCGACGTCGTGGACGCACTCCGGCGAGCGGCGTCCGGGGTGCCGACGTCGCTCGGCCTCTCGCTCGACCCGGCGACGCTCGGCGCGGTCGTGCACGTCCCCGACGGCTGCGGCGGCCGGCTCTTCGTCGAGCGGGCCGACGTCCGGCCGCGGTGCATCGTGGTGGGCGCGGTCGAGTTCGCCGTGGCCCTGACGAACACGGCGGCGGTGCTCGGCTACGCCGTGACGGTCGTCGACCCGCGGCCGGTGTTCCTGACCGACGAGCGCTTCCCGGCCGCCGACGAACGCATCGTGGGCTGGCCGACGCGTGTGGTCGAGGCGTTGCCGGTGGACGCGACCACCGCCGTCGTGGTGCTCTCGCACGACGACCGGTTCGACGCCGCCGTGGTCGACTCGGCGCTCCGACGGGGTGCCGGGTACGTCGGGGCGATGGGCTCCCGCACGACGAACGCACGCCGGATGGCGGAGCTGCGCGCGCTGGGGACGCCGGACACCGACCGGCTGCGGTCCCCGATCGGGCTCGACATCGGTGCAACGACGCCGGCCGAGATGGCGGTCGCGATCATGGCCGAGGTGATCGCGGTCCGGACCGGCGCCGGCGGCGGTGCGCTCGTCGACGGTGCCGGTCCCATCCACCGCCGGGCGGTGTCCGCGAGCTGAGCCGGCGGCGCACGATCGGGTCAGGCGACGGCGGGTGTCCGGGCCAGTCGTTCGGCGAGCCGCGCCGCGATCTCCCGCTCGTCCGCCGCGACGAGCTCCCCGTCGCGCACCACCACGCGCCCACCCACGACGACGTGTCGGGGCCGCCGCCCGGGGGCGGCCCAGAGGAGTCCCGCGACGGGGTCGGCGACTCCCGCGTCCGCCACCCCGGAGACGTCCCACACGCACAGGTCGCCCGCGCTCCCGGCGCCGAGGTGCCCGAGCTCCGGGCGCCCGAGCCCCGCCGCGGAACCCTCCGTCGCCGCGCCGAGCACCTGCCGCGCCGGCAGCTGCGGCCCGACGAGCGCCGACACCTGCATGGCGAGCCGGGCGTCCGCGAGCAGGTGTCCGGCGTCGTTGCTGCCGCCGCCGCTCGTGCCGAGGCCGACCGGGACCCCGGCCGCGGCGAGCCGCGCGACGGGAGCGATGCCCCAGCCCATCGGCACGTCGCACCCGGGTGCGTGCGTGGCGGTGACGCCCGCTGCCGCGAGCCGGGCGATCTCGTCGTCGGTGACGTCGCAGAGGTGCGCGATCGTGACGTCCGGCGCGAGCCACCCCCACTCCTCGAGCAGGTCGAGCGGACGACGGCCGTAGCGCTCGAGCGCGATCGCGGTGTCGACCTGTTCGTTGGCCTGGGTCCGCCGGCGGAGTCCGTGTCGCGCCGCCACCTCGCCGAGCGCGCGGAAGGTCGCCTCGCCGTCGGAGTGCACGCCGGCCGGACCGACGGCGACCTGGAGCCCGCCGTCCGGGTCCACGCCGCCGACGGCGTCGTCGTGCAGCAGTCGTGACGCGATCGCGTCCGCCGAGGCCGCCGCGCGGTCCGGGTCGTCCCGTGCCGAGCCGCGGACGAAGACGACCCGACCGCCGAGACCGCGGACCGCGCCCACGGTGGCCGCGGCGAGCGCGACGGTGTCGTCCGTGGTCGCCCCCGCGGGCCAGTTCAGGTGGTGGTCGGCGATCGTCGTGACGCCGGACAGGAGGCCCTCCGCGGCTCCGGCGGACGCCGCCAGTGCGTACAGCTCGGGGTCGTGCCCCACCCGTCCGTACGCCGCGGCCATGGTCGGGAGCCAGTCCGCCATCGGCACGCCGCGGGTCCCGGGCAGGGTGCGGAACGCGGTCTGGAGGAGATGGTGGTGCGCGTTGACGAGACCGGCCGTGACGACGCACCCGGATGCGTCGAGGGTGGTGGCGAGGTCTCTGCCGTCGTCGACGACGACGTCGCCCTCCCGTTCGGTCCGGGGGTCGACGAGGACGCGGAGGGCACCGGTGACGGTCAGCATGGTGGTGTTTCTAGCAGTCCCCTGTTTCCGGGCCGTGACGGGGTGCGCACGGACGGGGTGCGCACGGACGGCGTCGCTGCTCGGTCCCGGCGTTCCAGGACCCTCGGTCGGCATCGCGGGGTAACCGGGCGGAAACACCCGGGGAACACGCGGACCGTAGGTTCGCCCCATGACGCAGACCCTGATCCGCGCCGGATGGGTGCTCACCGCAGCACCCGACGGCGCTGCCACGCCCGCCGCGATCCGCGACGGAGCCGTGCTCCTCGACGGCGACCGGATCGCCGCGGTCGGCACGTACGCCGACCTCGCCGCGGCCCACCCGGACGCACCGGTGCGCGGCGGTGCGTACGACATCGTCACGCCCGGCTTCGTGAACACCCACGGCCACTTCAGCGAGGGGCTCATCACGGGGATCGGTTCGCAGTACACGCTGTGGGAGTGGCTCACGGCGTTGATCGGGCGCGTCAACCCGGTGATGACCCGGGACAAGGCCTACGCGGGCACGGTGCTGCAGGGCATCCAGCTGCTCCGGAGCGGGGTGACGACGGCGAACGACATGTTCTGCGCCGACCCGGTGCCGGACGAACCGGCGACACCCGGTGTGGTGCAGGCGCTCGAGGACCTCGGGCTGCGCGGGGTCGTGTCGTTCGGCTCCGGCGACGTCGACCGCGACTTCGGCGCGACGCCCATCCTGGAGGAGTTCGAGGCCCTGCGCGAGGCCGCCGCCGCCAGCCGGTACAGCACGTTCCGGGTCGGCGTCTCGTCGATCGGGCGGTACACGGACGACACCTGGCAGGAGCACGTCGACTACGCGGTCGCCGGCGGCCACGGCGTGCACGTGCACTTCCACGAGGTGCGCGAGGAGGTCACCGCGGCCCGGCAGCGCACCGGACGGACGGCCATCGGGCACGCCGAGGCGACGGGCATGTTCCAGGTCCCGGTGATCGCCGCGCACAGCGTCTGGGTGGACCGCGAGGACCGGGAGCGGTACGCGGCCAACGGCGTCGGCGTGGCCCACAACCCGGTCGCGAACGGGATCCTCGCCAGCGGCATCGCCCCGATCGCGGAACTCCGTGCGCTCGGCGTCCCGGTGGGCATCGGGGTCGACGGCCCGGCGTCGAACGACTCCCAGGACTTCCTGCAGGCGATGAAGACGGCCGCGCTGCTCGCTCGGGTGCGGGACCTGCAGGCCACCGCGATGAGCGCCCGCGAGGCCTTCGAGATGGGGACGATCGGCGGCGCCCGTGCCCTGCGCATGGAGGACGAGATCGGCTCGCTGGAGCCGGGCAAGCGCGCGGACCTGGTCGTCCTCGACGGCGACTCCCCGACCCTCGCGAACGTCCACGACCCCTACCAGGCGGTGGTCTTCGTCGCCGGCAGCCGCGAGGTCCGCGACGTCTGGGTGGACGGCGAGCTGAGCGTCGCGGACGGCGACGTCACCCGGGTGGACGTGCGTGAGGCGGTCGAACGGGCGCGTCCGCTCGCCCGGCAGCTCGTGGCCGAAGCGGGCCTGGAGCGCCTGTCCGCGCTCACCGGCGGCCCGCTCGACGGCACCGAGCGTCCGTAGTCCGTCCGGTCAGAGTTCGAGCACCAGTCGCGGGCAGCCGCGCCGGGCGCGGGACACGCAGACCATCATGGTGCGGTCGTCGGCCTGCTCGTCGGGGCTGAGCACGGTGTCTCGGTGCTCGACCGCGCCCTCGAGCACGGGGGTCTCGCAGGTGCCGCACGTGCCCTCCCGGCAGGACGAGAGCACGAAGGCGCCGGCGTCCTCCGCGACCTCGAGCAGGGTCCGGTCGGCTGGAACCGTCACGGTGACGCCGGTGACCGTGAGCTCGACCTCGAAGGCCTCGCCGGGGGCGTCGACGTCCGCGGCGGGCTCGAAGCGCTCGACGCGGACGCTGCCCGTCGGCCAGTGCGCGGCGGCGGCCTCGACCGCGTCCATGAGCCCGCGCGGCCCGCAGCAGTACACGACCGCGTCGCGCGGTGCGGCGAGGAGCGCGTCGACGTCGAGCCGGACGCCCTCGTCGGCCGCCGCCACGACGACCCGGTCGGGGTGCGCGGCGACGAGCTCGTGCACGAACGCCATGCGGTCGCGGGACCGCCCCGCGTAGTGGAGCTCCCACGGGGTGCCGGCGCGTTCGGCGGCGGCGATCATCGACCGGATCGGCGTGATCCCGATGCCCCCGGCGACGAAGACCGCGGGGCGCGCCGGGTCGTGGCCGAAGTGGTTCCGCGGCCCGGCCACCACGACCTCGTCGCCGACCGCCAGCCCCTCGTGCACGGCGACCGATCCGCCGCGGCCGTCGGGCTCGCGGAGCACGGCGATGCGCCAGTGCCCGTCGGCGGTCGTCGTGACGAGCGAGTACTGGCGCTCGGTCCCGGGGGAGACCTCGAGGTCGACGTGCGCTCCGGGGTCCCAGTCCGGCAGTGCCGGACCGTCGACCGGGGCCAGGTCGAGTGCGACGACGTCCGTGGCGACCTCGTGGCGGGCGGCGACGCGCAGCCGCCGACGCTCCGGCACGGCGTTCACGCGATCGCTCCGGCGCGCGGGGTCTCCTTGACCACGATCATGTGGAAGCGGCTGCCGTCCGCGCTGCACCACCGGTGGCCGGTGCCGCCGCGGTAGTACGCCGAGTCGCCGGGCCCGAGGTCGAGCGGTTCCCGTCCGCGCAGGTCGAGGTGCACGCGGCCGGCGAGCACGGTGAGGAACTCGTCCTCGTGGTGCTCGAAGTACTCGCCGAGGTCCGTGTTGTCGCCGACCCACTCCAGCGGCTCGAACGCGTGCGGGCCGGCGTGCACGAGCAGCCGGGCCTCGCCGCTCGAGAACGGTCCGCGGGCGCCCTCGCCGGCACGGATGACCTCGGGCAGGCGGACCTCGTGCTCCGGTCGCTCGGGGGCACCGGCGGCGAGCAGTTCGACCTGGGTCGTGCCGAGCGCCGCGGCGATCTTCTCGAGGGACACCATGCTGGCGCGGGAGTGCCCGCGCTCGACCTGGCTGAGGAACGGGTGCGACAGCCCGGTCAGTTCGGCGACCTGGACGAGCGTCAGTCGTGCGGCGCGTCGACGGGCACGGATGTGCTCTCCGATCCGCTGGGTCTGGTCGTCGACGACGCGGTCGGTCTCGGTGGTGGTGCCGGTGCTCACGCGCGCTCCTCTCGTCCTCGGTGGGGCCGTCCCGACCGCTCGGCCGGAACGCTCGTTCCCGCTCCCGGTCGCGTCGGGGCGGGCGTCACACACGGCAACCGCCTCGAAACGAGAGGGAAACACTGCCGCCCTAGCATCGGAGATGTTGATGCGATCAACATTCTCACACACGATCGAGAGGCTCCGGATGGACTCGTCAGTGCCCCGCCCGATCGCCCTCCTGCGCTCCGCGCTGCTGCCGGACGGCCGGTCGGTCGACGTCGCGATCGACGGCGAGACCGTCTCCGCCGTGGCCCCGGCCGGCACCCTCGCGGCGCCGGCGGAGGAGACGATCGACCTCGGCGGCCGGCTGCTCCTGACCGCACCGGCAGAACCGCACGCCCACCTCGACAAGGCCCTCAGCGCCGACGTCATCCGGCCGCCGCTCGGCGACCTCGGTGCCGCGATCGCCTCGTGGACCGCGCACGCGACGACCATGACCGTCGAGGACATCGCCGACCGGGCACGGTCCGCCGCCCTCACGCTGCTCGCCGCCGGCACCACGGCCGTCCGGAGCCACGTCGACGTCCTCAGCGGCCGACACAGCGCGGCCGACCGGCCCGCCACCACGGAGCAGGCCCTGCGCGGCGCCCGTGCCCTCGTGCAGGTCCGCGACGAACTCGCCGGCCTGATGGACATCGAGCTCGTCGCCCTCGCCGGCCCGCTCGCCCCCGACGAGCACGTCGAGGCGGTGCTCGACCTCGGCGTGGACCTGGTCGGCGGCGCCCCGCACCTCGCCGAGGACCCCCTCGCGGACGTCGACCGGCTCCTCGCCATCGCCCACCGACGGGGCCTCGGCGTCGACCTGCACGCCGACGAGAGCCTCGACGGCCCGGTGACCCTCGACCACTACGCCCGGGCATCCCGCTCGCTGCGACGGGACCGGCAGTACTCCGCCGGGCACTGCGTCCGGCTCGGCACCCTGGGGCCGGAGCGGCTCGCCGAGGTGGTCGCCGACGTCGCCGCAGCCGACCTCGGGGTGATCACGCTCCCGATCACGAACCTGTACCTGCAGGGCTGGCAGTACCCGGTCGCCACGCCGCGGGGACTGACCGCCATCCAGGCGCTCCTCGACGCCGGCGTCCGCGTCGCCGCCGGCGTCGAGGAGCGCCTGGA
>NZ_JAFEVQ010000034.1:0-35883 GCF_020882855.1 Curtobacterium sp. GD1
CCCCGTCCGCGCGCCTGCCCGCCCCCGCCCGCGAAAGCGACAGGGTGCCGTCGAATCCTGACGGCACCCCGTCGCTTCCGCCCCAGGGACCGCGGCGCTCAGCGAGAGCGTGTCGCTCCGGCGGCACAGTCCGGGCCCGCCCCCGAGCCCGCCTCCGGGCCCGTCACGGCGGTCGGCATCCGGAAGAACGCGAGCTCCCACGCGGTCGACGCGCGGAACGCGCGCGTCATCGCACCGCGCTCGGCCGGCGTCGCCGCCGCGGCGAGCCGCTCGACCCGGGCCGTCGCGTCCGCGGAGGCCTCGGCGAACCCCGGGTCGCCGTACGCGCCGATCCAGTCCGCGAACGGGTGGTCCGACCCGACCGTGCCGATCTGCGTCCCGACCCACGCGTACACGCGGAAGCACGGCAGCACCGCAGCGGCGAGGACCCCGACGGACCCGGAGTCGGCAGCGGCCTGCAGGTGGGCGAGGTAGCCGGCGCAGACGGGGTGGACGGGGTCCTCGGCGTGCGTGCCGGCGAGGCGTCGGTGGTGCAGGTCGCGGGCCTCGTCGGCGCAGCCCTGGGCCGATGCCTGCCAGAACGCGGCCTCGGCCCCGGTCGTCCACGAGCCGAGCCGCGCCAGGTGCCGCTCGTACGCGCGGAGGTAGTGGACGTCCTGCGCCAGGTACGCGGCGAACACCTCGGGGTCGAGCGTCCCCGCGCGCATCCCGGCGAGGAAGTCGCACGCGATCGTCTCGTGCAGGACCTCGGCGACGTCGTCCCACCAGCGGTCGGTCCACCTCGGCTCCGGCCGCTCCGCACGCACGAGCGCGCCGTGGTCGACCGGACCGTTCCCGGTGCCGACGTGCAGGGCGTCGGCGCCGCGGAGGGCCGCGGTCAGCCAGCGCTTCGCCGTGCCGACGGCCAGTTCCCAGTCGCCGTCGCGGGCCGCGAGCGTCGCGATCGCACTCGACAGCGAGCACCCGGTGCCGTGCGTGTTCGTGGTCCGGACGCGTGGCGCGCTGAACGTCCGGAGCACCCCGTCGGGCCCGACGAGCACGTCGTCCGAGGTGTCGCCGTCGTCGTGGCCGCCCTTCGCGAGCACGAGCACGTCCCAGGTGCGGGCGATCGTGAGCGCCCGGTCCTCCGCGCTGTCCGGGGCCCGTCCGTCCAGGGTGGCCAGCTCGGCGAGCACCGCGAGTTCCGCCCGGTTCGGCGTCACGAGGTCGGCGAGCCCGAGCAGCGTCGTCATCGCCCGCGAGGCGTCCTCGTCGAGCAACCGGTCCCCGCTCGTCGCGACCATCACGGGGTCGACCACCACGACGGGCGGGCGGTGCTCGCGGAGCCACTCGGTCACGACCCGCACGACCTCGGCGGTGCCGAGCATCCCGACCTTCACGGCGTCGACCACGACGTCGTCCGACACCGCGTCGAGCTGTTCGCGCAGGAACGCGACGTCCGGCACGTGCACCGAACGCACCCCGTGCGTGTTCTGCGCGACGAGCGCGGTCACCACGCCCATGCCGTAGCCGTCGTGCGCCGCGATGGCCTTGAGGTCCGCCTGCATCCCCGCCCCACCCGTCGGGTCGGTCCCGGCGATGCTCAGGACGCGCGGGACGCTCATGCGTCCGCCCCGTGGTGCGTCGCGTCGGCCAGGAGGAACGGATCGCCACCACCCGACGGCCCTGCCTCCGCCCCGTGGTCGGGTCCAGGGCCCCACGCGGACACGAACGCCGCCGCGGCGGACCCGGGGTCGGCCGCCGCGCAGATGCCCGAGACGACCGCCACGCCCGCGGCACCGGCTGCCCGGAGCGGCAGGACGTCGTCGAGCGTCACCCCGCCGATCGCCACGCACGGCACGTCCGTCGCGCGTGCGAGCCGGCCGAACCCGTCGTGTCCGAGGGCCGGCGGGTGGTCCGCCTTCGTCGCGGTCGGGTGCACCACGCCGACCCCGAGCAGGTCGACGGTGCCGCGAGGGAGTGCGGCGACGGTGGCGAGGTGCTCCGGGGTGTTCGCGGTCAGCCCGACGTGTGCGTCCGTTCCGAGCAGGGCGCGAGCGGCGGTGACGGGGACGTCGGACTGGCCGAGGTGCACGCCCGCGACCCGGTGTCCGGCGTGCCGAGCGGCCAGGGCGACGTCCAACCGGTCGTCGACCACCACGGTCGCCCGGTCGCCCACGGCGTCGGCCACCGCGGCGGTCAGCGCCAGCAGGTCACGGGCCGAGGCGTCCTTGTCGCGCACCTGCACGATCCGCACCCCGCCGTGCACCGCGGCACGGACGACCCCGAGCACGCCGATGCCGTGCCGGTCCGACAGCGCCGGGTCGGTCACGAGGTACACGCCGAACCCACCGGCGCTCACGCGGCCACCGCCGGGGACTCCACGGTGATGCGCGCCGTGCGCACGACGTCGTCCGGCGAGAGCGACGCCAGGCGGTCGAGGAACAGCGGCTGGAACGTGCCCGGTCCGCCGGCCTCGCGCGCCGCGAGCTCGGCCGCGATCGTGTGCACCGCGGTCGCGGCGACCGCGGCCGCGCCCGGGTCCTCGGGGGAGACGGCGGTGAATGCGGCGACGACGGCACCGAGCGCGCAGCCGCCGCCGGTGATCCGCGTGAGCAGCTCCGTGCCGTTCGCGACCCGCACCACGCCGATGCCGGGCGCGACCAGCAGGTCGACCGGACCCGACACGGCCACCGCGGCCACTCGCTTCCCGTGCCCGCTCGGGCCGGACACGGCGTCGACCGCAGCCGCTCGCGCGTCGTCGGTGCCGACCGTGCTGTCGACGCCACGACCACCGGCCGAGGCGCCGAGCACCGCGAGCACCTCGGAGGCGTTGCCCCGCAGCACCGTCGGGCCGAGCGCCAGCAGGTCCCGGGCGAGGGCCGTCCGCACCGGCAGGGAGCCGACGGCGACCGGGTCGAGCACCCAGGGCGTGCCGGCGTCGACCGCTGCCGAGGCGGCTTCGAGCGACGCGGCCCGGGGTTCGGCGTGCGGCGTGCCGGTGTTCACCAGCAGGGCGTCGGCGACCCGGGCGAACGGCCCGGCCTCGGTGACGACGTCGACCATCGCGGCCGAGGCGCCGAGCGCGAGCAGCACGTTCGCGGTGACGTTCTGCACCACGGTGTTCGTGATGCAGTGCACCAGGGGACTCCGGGCGCGGACGGCCTCGAGGAGTTCGGCGGTGCGACGGGCCCAGTCGGGGGCGGGCGCAGCAGTGTGCATGGACGATCCCTTCGCGAGTACGAGCTCGAGCAGGTTCGACGGGTGTGATCTCAGCCGCTGGTTGCGGCACCCCGTGTCTCGACCGACACCGTACACGAGCGGCTCCGACGTCTCCGGTCACATGACGGGTCCCGTGTGACAGGGTTGACGGGTGCCAGACACCACGCCTCCCGGGCCGCCTCCCGGCCCCCGCGACCCCGGCGACGCCTGGGCGGTCGGCCCCGACGGCACCAAGGCCTGGGGGCGGTTCGGCGCGGCCGGACTCCTCGTCGACGACGGCTCCGGGCGCGTGCTCCTGCAGCACCGCGTCGAGTGGAGCCACCACGGCGGCACCTGGGGGATCCCGGGCGGAGCCCGCCACCTCGGCGAGGACGCCGTGACCGGGGCGCTCCGCGAGTCGGCGGAGGAAGCCGGCGTGCCCGAGGACGGCGTGGACCTCCGGCACACCGCCGTGCTGGACCTCGGGTTCTGGACGTACACGACGGTGGTGGGGCGCGCCTCCAGGGCCTTCGAACCGGTGATCGCGGACCGCGAGAGCCTCGAACTGGCCTGGGTGCCCGTCGGTGACGTCGAGGACCTGCCCCTGCACCCCGGGTTCGGGGCGTCGTGGCCGGCGCTGCGGGCACGGATCGAGACGACACCGCACGTCGTGGTGGACGCGGCGAACGTCGTCGGCAGTGTGCCGGACGGGTGGTGGAAGGACCGCGCGGGGGCTGCGTCGCGGCTGCTCGGGTCGGTGGGGGCGCTCGCCGCGGCGGGTGTGTCGGCCGAGGTGCTCGCGCTGCCGTTCGACCGGTGGTGGCCGCGGTGGACCGTGGTGCTCGAGGGTGCCGCGCGGGACGCCGTGGGCGCCGACGAGCCGGTGTCCGTCGTGCGCGCGCCGGGGTCGGGCGACGACGCCATCGTCGAGGCTGCCCGGGCCGCGGTGGACGCCGGGCACACGCCGGTCGTCGTGGTGACCGCCGACCGCGAGCTCCGGGCCCGCGTCGAGGAGCTCGGCGCCGCGGTGCACGGGCCGGCCTGGCTGCGCGACCAGTTCTGACCGCGCGCTCCCAGCTACGCGGGGATGTGCTTCCGCAACGACACCAGGATCGCCACCCACGACAGCACCCCGAGCCCGACGACCACCCACAGGATCGTCGGCACGGCCACGACGTTCGCCACCGCGGCGATGACCGCCGGCGCCAGGAACCCGGCGTACGCCGCCGCGTAGAACACCCCGGTGAGCCCGGCCAGGTCGCGTGTCCCCGCGATCCGCTGGACCTCGAGCAGGCTCGACACGAGCGCCAGCCCGATGCCGAGGCCGATCACGACGTTCGCCACGAGCCCGATCGCCACGGACTGCAGCTGGACCGCCACGACGACCACGGCGATGCCCGCGGTCATGAGCGCCACGGCGGTCAGCAGCCCGCGTGCCGACAGGAGCGAGGTGACCCGCCCGGCGAGGGGCTGCACGGCACTCGACACCCCGAGGGCGACGACGGTGGCGGCGGTGGCGAACACGAGCCCCCACGTGCCGGTCGCCCCGGCCAGCTTGGTCGGCAGGTACCCGTACCCGATCGCGGCGGACCCGAAGATCCACGGCGCGGCGACGAGCACGACCCGGGTGAACCGGCGGTGCCCGGCGCTCGGTACGGCGAGCTGCTTCCACCAGGGCCCGGGCAGACCGCCGGAGCGGCTCGTCTCCGGCGTGCGCCAGACGATCACGGCGAAGGGGACGGCGACGCAGATGTGCACGAGGAAGGGCAGGACCTCGGGGATCGGCCCCCACTGCGCGATGAGCCCGGCGACGAGGGCACCCGACGCCGACCCGAGGGTGAACGCCAGTGACGCCCGGCGTGCACCGGAACCGGCGTCGGCCGACGGGTCGAAGCGTCCCTGCGAGAGCTCCTTCACCCAGCTGTTGCCGACCGCCATCGCGATCCCGACGGTGACCCCGGAGAACAGGCGTCCGGCCATGAGGAACCCCGCGCCGAGCGGGCCGAACGCCAGCAGCCCGCTGCCGACGACGGCCGAGACGATCCCGGCGAGCATGAGCGGGCGGCGGCCGTGCCGGTCGGACAGGGACCCGGCGACGAGGAGTGCCGGCGCGAGTCCGAGCACGTACACGCCGAGGAAGACGTTCACGAGCAGCGACGAGTAGTGCGCGCGCTCCTCGTACATGAGCAGCAGGGGCGAGAACTGGTTCCCGCCCCACGAGCACACGAACACCGCGCCCCAGACGGCGACCCACGGCAGGACGCGGGCGTTCGGGACCGCGAGCGAGCCGGTGGTCGGGACGCTGCCGGTCGTGGCGCTCACAGGGCGCCCCGGTGCGACGCGACGTGGGCGCGGAGGACTTCGGCGTAGCGGAGGGCGTCGCCGGCTTCGAGCGCGGCGGCCAGTGCCCGGTGGTCTTCGAGGGACGCCTGCAACTGGGACGGCTGGAGCCGCATCAGGTGGTGCCGCAGCCGCTGCTGCCGGTCGCGCAGGGTCCGGGCGAACATGCCGGCGATCGCGTTCCGCGACGCCCCGATGACAGCACCGTGGAACTCCGCGTCGACCTCGATGAACCGGTCGACGTCGCCGGTCGTGACCGCCTGCTCCTGTTCCGCGAGCAACGCCTGGAGGAACGGGGTGACGTCCGCCACGCGCCCGTCGGTGACGACGCGGGTCGCCGCGGTCGACTCGATCGCCTCCCGCATCTCGAGCACGTCGGCCGCCTCGCTCGGGGACATCGGCCGGACGACGGCGCCCTTCCGGGACTCGAGGGTGAGCAGGTCCTCGGAGGCGAGACGCAGGAACGCCTCGTGCACGGGCGTCCGCGACACGCCGATCTCCTGGCAGAGCGCGTTCTCGCTGATCGCCGTGCCGCCGGGCAGGTCGCCGCGGATGATCGCGCGCTTCACGTGGTCGTAGGCCCGGTCGGACGCTGCCTGGGCGGTGGTGTTCGTGCTCGGGGTGCTCACGGTCGACGATCCTACCCCTTGCATGCAACGGTGCATGCGGTCGTGTCACGCGCTGTTCACACGTGGACCGCGACACCGGGGCGCACAGGCGGATACGCTGGGCCACCACGTCAACGGAGACGTACAACAGGAGGTTCCGATGGAGCGGATCACCAGGGCCGACGATCGCGTGCACCGCCCGGCAGGGCCGTGGACACCGACCGTGCACCGGCTGCTCGCCCACCTGCACGAACAGGGGTTCGTCGCAGCACCGGAACCGATCGAGCTCGGGCACACGCTCGAGACCGTCTCGTTCGTCCCCGGCGAAGCGGGAGAGTACCCGTGGACGGCCGACGTCGCGAGCGAGGCCGCCCTCGTCACGACCGCCCGGCTGCTGCGGCACTACCACGACGCCGCCGCCACCTTCACGCGCGACGACGACCGCGACGTCTGGTCCCAGGCGGAGCGGTACCCCGCCGAGACGATCGTGCACGGCGACTTCGCACCGTACAACTGCGTCTACGACGGCATCGCCGCGGTCGGGCTCATCGACTTCGACACCGCGCACCCCGGGCCACGGGTCTGGGACGTGGCCAGTGCCGTGTACCGGTTCGCACCGTTCACCACCGGCGTCGTCGAGGGGTCGACCGCGCCGTCGCTCGACGAACGGCTCGACCGTGCCGCCGAGTTCTGCCGCGCCTACGAGCTGGACGCCCGGTCGCGCGAGGTCCTCGCCGAGACGATCCTCGGCTCCCTCGTCGCGTTGGTCACGACCATGGAGACCGAGGCGGCGGCCGGGAACCCGAAGTTCGTCAGCGACCTGCAGCACGGGCACGCCGACCTCTACCGGGCCGACGTGGCGTACATCGAGCAGCACGCCGACGAGATCACCGCAGCCGTCGCCTGACCGCGACGGCGATGCTGGTGCCATGACGACCACACCGGCCCAGCTGCGCGCGATGCGCCTCGCCGCCCAGGGGGTCGCCGTGCCCGGGCTCGGGCCGACCCAGGTGGTGGAACGCATGCTCGCCGTCCAGGGGCAGGACCTCGGGCAGGTCACCTGGGCCATCGGCGTCCGCGCGCCCGGGTCCACGCGCGACGACGTCCGCGCCGCGTTCGACCGCGGCGAGGTCGTCCGTTCGTGGCCGATGCGCGGCACCCTCCACGCGATGCGCCCCGACGACCTCCGACTGCTGCTCTCCCTCACCGCCGATCGGACGATCCGCTCCATCGCGCGGCGTGCGACCGAGCTCGGCATCGACGACGACGTCCTCCGCACCGCCCGGGACGCCACGGCCGACGCACTGTCCGGCGGTCGGTCGCTCGTGCGCGACGACCTCTTCGACGTCTACCGAGGCGCCGGCATCGACCCGACGCGAGGGCTGGGGTACCACGTGCTGCTCCGCCTCGCGCTCGAGGGGATGGTCGCCTGGGGGCCCACCGCCCGCGTCGGCCAGGGGCTCGTGCTCCTCGACGAGTGGGCACCTGCGGCGGCCGACCTGCCCGACCGCGACGAGGCCCTGCGGCGGGTGTTGATCGGTCACCTGCGCGGGAGGGGCCCGGTGACCGAGGCCGACACCGCCTCGTGGACGAAGCTGCCGCTCGGCGACGTCCGACGTGCCCGAGCGGTGGCCGGTGACGCCGTGGAGGACCTCGGCGACGGACTCCTCGCCCTCGCCGACCGACCCGACCCCGGGGGTGTGCCGACCGGGCACCTCCTGCCCGGGTTCGACGAGTACCTCCTCGGGTACGCCGACCGCTCCGTCCAGCTCGACCCCGTGCACGCCGACCGGGTCGTCCCCGGCGCCAACGGCATGTTCCTGCCGATGGCCGTCGTGCGGGGTCGGGTCGTCGGGACCTGGAGCCGCACCGAGCGCACCCGCGACGTCCGGGTCACCGTCACGCCCTTCGAGCCGCTCGACGCCGGTGCGGTCCGCGCCCTCGAGGCCGCCGCCGACCGGTACGGATCGTTCCTCGCGGCCCCTGTCCCCTTCGCCGTCGCCTGACCATCCCGGTCCCGCACGCCGTCCGCGACACCGCACCGGTCGATCGACAGGTGCCTCGTCGCAGACCCGGTGCCGGCGCACCGGACCCGACCCGCGCCTCCAGGCAGCACCCAGCAGCCACGCGGCGGACTCCGACGCTCCCTCGGGTAATGTCGCAGGGCCATGACCGACAGCCCGGCCGACGCCACCCCGTACGAAGTCCTCGGCGTCCAAGCGACCGCCGACGACGACGAACTCCGCCGCGCCTACCGCCGCGCCGCCCGCGAGTCCCACCCCGACCTCGGCGGCGATGCCCGCCGCTTCCGCCAGGTCCAGATCGCCTGGGAACGCATCGGCACCCCCGCCGCACGCCGCGCCTACGACGCGGGATCCCAGCGCGGCAGCCAGCAGAGCGCATCCGGCCCGTCCGGTTCCTCCACCTGGAGGAGCGACACCGGCCGCGACGCCTACGCACCCCCGGCAGCGCGTCGCGATGCACGTCCGCGGGCCCGGTCCCACGGACACCCCGGCGGGCGATCGCGCGAGGTCTTCCTGCAGGCCGAGCGCGAGTGGGTCGGCCTCGGGGACCCCATCGAGGACCCCTACGACCCCACGCTCATCCGCTCCGCTCCCCGGCACATCCGACGGCTGCTGGCCGAGGCGCTCGCCGAGGAGGCGACCGCGTCGATCGTCTCCGAGATGGGCATCGGCGTGACGGTCTGGCACGACCTCGACGCCGGGGCCGAGGGCAAGCTCGACCACGCGGTCCTCACCCCGAGCGGCCTGTGGGCCGTCGAGTCGATCGACTGGGGCGCCCCGGTCCGCGTCGAGCACGGCGAGATCACGGGGGAGACCCTGGCACCGGGGGAGCGCCCCGTGAAGGAGCTCGTCCGTGCCGCCCGCGCCGTGCAGAAGCAGACCCGGGTGCGGTTCACCGGCCGGCTGCTCGTGGTGCCGGACTCCGCGGTGGACGAGGACGTGCAGGTCGTCGGCTCGCCCCGGAAGCCCACGGCGCTCGTCGTCCGCCGGAGTGCGCTCGGGCAGGTGCTGAACGGCGTGTTCTCGCCCGAGGGGAGCGTCGACGTGTTCGAGGTCCGCGACCGCCTGCAGCAGACCGTCCGCTTCGTCTGATGGCGTTGGCGGGGCGGCGGGGTCAGTAGCCGCGGAGCTTCTCGAGGTCGCGGCGCTCCCGCTTGCTCGGACGTCCGGCGCCGCGGTCGCGCATCGGGACGAAGCCGGCCTCCTCCTTGGGGAGCCGCGGCGGGGTCTTGTCCTCGAAGTGCTTCGCGGCCTCGGGTGCGCTCGTCCGCTTGAGGATGATCCCCGTGACGACGACGATCCGGTCGAACCCGTTCTGCCGGACCCGGACCTCGTCCCCGGGGCCGATCGGCTGCGCGGGCTTCGCACGCTCCCCGTTCACCCGGACGTGGCCGGCCTTGCACGCGGCGGTCGCGGCGGAGCGGGTCTTCGTGATCCGCACCGCCCAGATCCAGCTGTCCACGCGTGCCTTGGCCATCCCCACACTCTAGGCGCGCCCTACGCTGGGGGCGTGGAGGGCACCGGTCAGGACGCGATCGCGCGGGCGCTGGCGCTCGGGGTCCTCCGGGACGCCGCGGTCGGGGACCGCCTGGTCGTCCGGGCGCACCACGGCGGGGGAGCGCAGGACGCGCTCGGGGTGCTCGTCGCCCGGACCGCGTCGTCCGTGACGATCGACACCCGCCGGGGCCCGGTCGAGGTGGCGCTCGCCGACGTCGTCGCCGCGAAGCCGGTCCCGCCGCCGCCCGCGCCACGCCCGCGCCGTCCCTGAGTCCGCCGGTCCGACCTCGCGCGCACCGGAAGCGCGCGCGCCCGGCGAGCCGCCACCGCCCCCGCACCGGCCCCGACGTAGCCTCGTGCCATGGCCGTCCCCGTCCCACTCGGCACCGAGGACCGCACCGCCCGCCTGACCCTCCGCCGCCCCGACGCGTGGCGCCGTGAGGACTCGGCCCAGGCGGACCTGCGCGTCACCGGCGACGACGTCGTGCTCACCGTCCGATCCCGTCCGAGCGACCGGACCGTCGCGGAGGAGCACACGAGTCTGCTCGAACGCCTCCCCGGTTCGGTCGAGGGGCTCCGACTCATCGGCTCGGATCCTTGGACGACCGCGGGAGCGCCGGCGCGCCTCGTCGAGTACGTCCGGCCCGACGAGGGCGGCGACGTCGCGGGAGCGCACCTGCTCTTCGTCACCGGACGGCACCGCGTCGACCTCACCATCGAGCGGCCCCTCGCCCGGATGCTCGCCACCGACGACCTCGTGTTCGCCGTGCTCGACAGCGTCCGCGCCACCGAACCCGCACCGTCGCGGGTGCAGCGCGACCTCGAGGCCCTGCCGGAGCCCGCACCCGCCGCCGACCTCGAGGGCACCCACCTCGGCTCCGAGGCCCTCGCCACCCTGCGCTCGCTCGCCGGCCGTCGCTGGAACCCCACGCTCCTCCGCACGCCCGCCGGACGCGAGCTCATCGAGTCCGGCCTGGTCGGCCGGCTCGGCACCCTGCCCGAGTCGACGCAGGCGCTCCTCGCACCGTGGGAGGGCGATGCCCAACCCGTCACCCTGGAACAGCGGCTGCCCGACGGGCGTACCACGCGCCTCCAGGCCTGGTCGGAGACCGTCGTGGACGGGACGGACGAGACGGGCGCGGTGATCGCCCAGCTGCCGGTCGAGCGCGTGGTCGCGCTCGTGGCCGGGAGGCTCGGCATCGGTCCGGCATGGACCTTCCCGTTCCGCACGGGGGCGCTCCGGGCGGACCTGCTCGGGCGCCGGACCTCCGGGGCGGACGCGGCCCCCGACCTGCCGACGGCGATCGCCGAGGCGGACCCGCGGCTCGCGCGCTTCTGGGCGGCTCCGTGGACGGTGTCGTCGCTGCGGCGGCCCGGCAAGCCGAACCCGATCGTCGTCGTGCACGCGGCGGGGCAGGGCTTCGCGCGCGTCGGACGCACGGAAGCCGGGGAGACCGTCGTCACGACGGACTCCCCGGCGAACGTGTACCGGTCGGTGGTGCGGGCGCTGCTCGGCTGAGCCGCTTTCGGCTCGCCGTTCCCGTTCTTCCCGCTACGCGGCGGGGCCGGCGGTGAGGGTGACCGTGACGGTCTTCGCGGCACCGGTGCTGTCGGTGTACCCGACCGTCACCTTGTCCCCGACCGAGTGCGACTGGATCGCCGAGGTCAGCGCGTCCGAGCTCGCCACGGCCGTGCCGTCGATGCTCGTGATGGTGTCGCCGGCGGCGAGACCGGCCGACGCGGCGCCGGAGCCCTCGACCGTGCCGGCGACCGCGACGCCGCCCGTCGAGGCCGTCCCGCTGACCTCGACCCCGAGGAACGCCGGCAGTCCGATGGTGATCGTCGACGACGACTCACCCGCGAGGATCTTGTCCGCGATCGACTTCGCCGTGGTGATCGGGATCGCGTACCCGGTGACGTCCGCCGTGCCCGAGGACGCCGCGGTGGCCATGCCGACGACCTCGCCCTCGCTGTCGAGCACCGGACCGCCCGAGTCGCCCGAGACGATGTCCGCCGCGACCTCGATGAGTCCCTGCAGCGACTCGGTGCCCGTGCCCGACTCGCTCTGCACCTGGATGTCCTGGTCGGTCGCGGTCACGGTGCCCTCGGCGGCGACGAGGTTGCCCGTGCCCTCGGCGTTGCCGACGTCGGTCACGGTGTCGCCGGTGCTCGGCTCGCCGTCGTCGTCGAGCGTCACCGTGGACAGGCCCGACGCGCCCTCGAGCTTGAGGACCGCGACGTCGTGGGTGGCATCCGTCCCGACGACGTCCGCCTTGTACTCCTTGCCGGTCGTCTCGTCGGTGACCGTGATGCTCGTCGCGCCCTGGATGACGTGGTTGTTCGTGAGGATCGTGCCGTTCGAGGTGAGGATCATGCCCGTGCCGGCCGCCTGGGACGACTCGTCGTAGTTGAGGACCGTGTTGATCGTCACGACGCCCTTCTTCTGGGCGCTCGTCGCCGCGGTCGCCGCGGACTCGGTGCTCGTGCCGCTGCTGCCGTCGCTCGACCCGCTGCCGGTGCCGTCGCCCGGCACCGTGAAGCCGTTCGTGCCGCTGCCGTCGGACCCGGTGCCGGAACCCGTGCCGGTGTCCGGCAACGTCGTGCCCTGCGACTGGCTCGAGGTCGTGGTCGTGTGCTGCGAGGACAGTCCGAGCGCGGTCCCGCCCGCCGCACCGACGATCGCCAGGGCCGCGATGCCGGAGCCGATCATCAGGCCCAGTCGCCGGGGCCGCTTCGTGGCGTGGTTCGCTGCGGCGGCGCCGTGCACCCAGCCGTGCTGGAACCCGGGGAGCGACGGGCTGCCGATCAGGAACGGGCCGCGGCCGTCCGGGGTGTAGCCGTAGGGGCCGGAGCCGTCGGGCCCGTAGAGGAACGGGCCGCTGCCGTCGAACGCGTAGGCCGAGCGGAGGGTCGACGGGTCGGCGTGCGGTGCCTCCCACGTCGCCCCGGCCTGCGGCTGCGCGGCGTCGGTGCGGGCGGTGCCGTTCTCGTCGGCGGCGGGGTTCGGGGTCTCGTTCATCAGTGCTCTCCGGTCGTCCCTCGGCTGCCCGGTCGGGCGTCGATGGGTACGAGTACAGGCCCGGTTCCCATGACGAGCCTATGAACGGACCCTGCGGCTGCTCACGGCTTGCTCGGGGGTCGCCGTACGACGTCGTCCGTTAGGGTTGCCTTACTTCCCATGCGTTCGCCGTCGCCCACCCCTCCTGCGCCCAGCTCCGTGTCCCGCCTCGTCGGCGCCACCGTGCTGGCGGTGGTCGTCCTCGTCGTGGCGGTGGCGCTCTCGGTGGCCTTCGGCTCCCGTCCGATCCCGCTCGGCACCGTGCTCGACACCGTCCTGCACCCCGGACGGAACGACGAGATCGGCCTGATCGTGCTCGGCAACCGCGTGCCCCGCACCGTCGTCGGACTCCTCGCCGGGTCCGCGCTCGGGGTCGCCGGCGCCGTCATGCAGGGCGTCACCCGGAACCCGCTCGCCGATCCGAGCGTCCTCGGCATCAACTCCGGGGCCGCGCTCGCGGTCGTCGCCGGGATCGCGCTGTTCGGCGTCAGCGGCACCGCCGCGTACCTGCCGTTCGCCTTCCTCGGGGCCGCCCTCGCCGCGCTCCTCGTGTACGGCATCGCCGCAGTGGCCCGTCGGGGGCTGTCGCCCGTCGGACTCGCCCTGTCCGGGGCCGTCGTCGCCGCTGCACTGTCCTCGATCACCACGGCGGTGCTCGTGACGAGCCAGAGCCTCCTCGACCAGCTGCGCTTCTGGCAGGTCGGAGCGCTGGCTGGCAAGGACCTCGGCACCGCCGGGGTGATCACGGTGCCGGTGCTCGTCGGACTCGTCATCGCCTTCGCCCTCGGCCGGTCGCTCAACACGCTCGCGCTCGGTGACGAGCTCGCCGCGTCGCTCGGGCAGCGCGTCGTGCTCGTGCGCGCCGTCGGGGGAGTCGTCACCGTGCTCCTCGCCGGATCGGCCGTCGCGGCGGCCGGGCCGATCGCGTTCATCGGGCTCGCCGTGCCGCACGCCGTCCGTCGGTTGAGCGGGTCGGACCACCGGTGGACGATCCTGCTGTCGGCCATCGTCGCGCCGGCGCTGCTGCTCGTCGCCGACGTGATCGGCCGCGTCGTGGCGTACCCGGGGGAGCTGCAGGTCGGGATCGTCACGGCACTCATCGGCGCGCCGGTGTTCATCTGGCTCGTGCGGTCGCGGGCGGTGAAGGGCCTGTGACCGCCGTGCGCCGCGAGTGGCTCGTGCTCGGCGCCGTCCTCGTCCTGCTCGTCGCCCTCGTGCTCGTCGGGCTCGGCGTCGGCGAGATCCCGCTCTCACCCGTACAGGTCGCGAGCGCGCTCGTCGGGCACGGCGACACCGTCTCGGACTTCGTGATCGGGCAGCTCCGTGGCCCACGGGTCGCCGGCGCGATCCTCGTGGGGGCGTCGCTCGGCGTGGCCGGGGGCATCGTGCAGAGCGTCGTCCGGAACCCCATCGCGAGTCCGGACGTCATCGGCATCACCTCGGGTGCGAGCGCCTCGGGCCTGACCGCCATCGTCCTGTTCGGCGCGAGCGGTGGGACCCTGTTCTCGGTGGTGCTCGTCGGTGCGGTCCTCGTCTCCCTCGTCATCGCCGGACTCGCGTGGCGTCGGGGGATCACCGGCAACCGGGTCGTCCTCGTGGGCATCGGCGTCGCGGCGATCTGCCTGAGCATCACCGGGTGGATGCTCACGAGCGGCACGGTCACCCAGGCCGGCACCGCGCTGCTCTGGCTCTCCGGCAGCCTGAACGCCGTCGACCGGAACCTCGTCGGGGTGCTCGCCGTCGTCTTCGTCGTGTTCACGGCGCTCGCCCTCCTGCAGTCCTCGCGGCTCACCGTGCTGACCCTCGGCGACGAGGTGGCCTCGGCGCTCGGGCTCCGGCCGAACCGCGCGAAGGTGCTGCTCCTGCTGACCGCCGTGTGCCTGACCGCCGCCGCCGTGGCCACCGCGGGACCGGTGTCGTTCGTCGCGCTGATGGCGGCCCCCATCGCCCGGAGGCTCGTCGGGGGCGGACGGGTCGCCATCGGGTCGACCGCCGCCGTCGGCGCCGCGATCACGCTGGCGAGCGACCTCATCGCGCAGTTCGCGATCCCGGGGAACGCGCTGCCCGTCGGTGTGGTGACCGGGGTCATCGGGGCGCCCTACCTGCTGTGGCTGCTCGCGCGCGGGCGCTGACGCATCCGTGTTCCCGGGACGTTCGCTGTACGCGTTCTGCCGAGTTGTCCCCAGCCCCGTTCGGGGCTCCCGTTCGGCCGCTCGTTTCCGATACGCTGGTGCGCCAAGAGGAGGAGGTCCACGATGCCAGAACCAGTGGTCCCGCAGCCGGACGGTCAGAAGACCCCTGAGCAGCGGCTGGTCGACACCACACTGACCTTCAGCATGGACATGGGGGCGGCGCTCACTGCCGAGTCCGGTGTGTCCGCCGAAGAACGTGAAGCGATCAACGCGCTGCCCTCCGGGTCGGCGCTGCTCGTGGTCCGTCGCGGGCCGAACGTCGGTGCGCGGTTCCTCCTCGACTCGGACGTCACCACGGCGGGGCGCCACCCCGACGCCGACATCTTCCTCGACGACGTCACCGTGTCGCGCAAGCACGCGCAGTTCCTCCGCCACGGCACGAGCTTCAGCGTGAAGGACAACGGGTCGCTCAACGGCACGTACTTCGACGGCGTCCGCATCGACGAAGCACTCCTCACAGACGGGTCCGAAGTGCAGGTCGGCAAGTTCCGCCTGACCTTCTACGCCTCCCGGGTCGACCTGGCGCGCCTGGCGACCGCGTAGTGGCCGCACGGTCCGCCGCGGCCCGGGCGGGGTCCGCGGTCCCGGACCTGCTCACGATCGGGCAGGTCCTCGCACGCCTCAAGCCGGAGTTCCCGGACCTGTCGAGCTCGAAGCTCCGGTTCCTCGAAGAGCGCGAGCTGGTCACCCCGATCCGCACCGCGAGCGGCTACCGGAAGTTCTCGGCGGCCGACGTCGAGCGGCTCCGGGTCGTCCTCGGGCTGCAGCGCGACCACTACCTCCCGCTCAAGGTCATCAAGGACTACCTGGCCGACCTCGACGCCGGGCGTGAACCGGTCCTCCCCGGGGGCGGCGACGCGCCGAAGCCGTCCATCCTCGGCCGTGAGCGGCGCTACACCCGCGACGAGACGGTCCGGGCTGCCGGTGCCTCGCCGATGCTCCTCGCCGACGCGGTCTCGGCGTCGCTGCTGCCCGCCGCCGACACGTACGGCGACGACGGGGTCTCGGTGCTCAAGGCCCTCGTGGAACTCCAGCGCACCGGGATCGAACCGCGACACCTCCGTACGATGCGCAGCGTCGCCGAGCGCGAGGTCGGGCTCATCGAGTCCGCGCTCATGCCGGTGTCCCGCCGCGGTGACGCCACGTCACGGGCGAAGGCGACCGAGCTCGCGCGCGAGATCGCCGGCCACCTCGAGGTGATCCGGTCGAACCTCATCCGCACGGCGATCGGGCGTCTCGACGCATGACGCGCGTCGTGGCTCGTCCCTCCTCGACCGCTGGTGCGCGTCGGTGGGTGGGGCGTATCCTCGACACGCCGGACGCGCCGAGTCGGATGTCCCGCGCCGGAGCGGTCCGAGTCGCTACCGTGGACCTCGGAACAACTCTCAACCCGTCATTGAACGTTCAGTTGGGAGCTCGATCGTCGTGGAAGGCAGCCTGATGAGTGGGAACGACACCCCCGGCACCGAGTCGGAGATGACCCGGTACGACCTCGGGCTGCTCTTCACCGACGGTCTGCCCGAGCACGACGAGCAGAACGGGTACCGCGGTACCGTCGCTGCTCGTGCTGCCGGCATCTCCTACCGCCAGCTCGACTACTGGGCCCGCACCGAGCTCGTCGAGCCGACGATCCGCGGGGCCGCGGGCTCCGGGTCGCAGCGGCTGTACGGCTTCCGCGACATCCTCGTGCTCAAGCTCGTGAAGCGCCTGCTCGACACGGGCATCTCCCTCCAGCAGATCCGCACCGCCGTGAACCAGCTGCGCGAGTCCGGCGTCTCGGACCTGGCGCAGACGACGCTCATGTCGGACGGTGCCTCGGTGTACCTCTGCACCTCCGACGACGAGGTCATCGACCTGGTGTCGCGGGGTCAGGGCGTGTTCGGCATCGCGGTGGGCAAGGTCCTGCGCGAAGTCGAGTCCTCGCTGGTCGAGCTCGACGCGACGCCAGCGGCCGACCCCGACGACGAGCTCGCCGCCCGCCGGGCTTCCCGCGCTTCCTAGTCCCGCGCGGCGCCGAGCGGGCAAAATACGTCACGCTCGGCGACGCACAGCGGCCGTTCGTGCCCACTCGGCGAGCGGTCCACGGCGTGTTCTGCCCGTTCGGCGGACGGCTGGCCCCATGTCCGTCCGCACGGAGCCTGCCGGGGAACGTCACTCGGCGGACGGCCCGCAGCGTGTTCCGCCCGTTCGGCGGAGGTCCGGCGGCGTGTTCCGCCCGATCAGCGGACGTACCCGCGGCGGGTTCCGCCCGCTCGGTGGACGTGCCCGCGGCGTGTACCGCCCACGCGGTACGTGCCGGAGGTGTGCGGCGGGGCGGAGGCGAGCCGCGCCTCCTGGCGGTCGACGGAGGGATGAATCGACGCGCCGTGCACGACCCACCGGAGCCGAGCTGCGGGTTCGCCGGCGAGCGGTCGGGACACGCCGCGTGCCGGATGCCGAGCGGTCGAGAACGGCCGGTCCGGCCGCCCGAGCGTGACGGAAAAGGTCCGCTCGGCGAAGCCGAACGGGCCGAGCCCCAGGGGCGCGACGCGCCCTAGGCCGCGCCGCCCTCGGCGTACGGGCCGATCTTGCCCGTGCGCATGATGCGCTCGAGCAGCTGGTCGAAGTTCTTCGCCATCTCCTGCGCCGACTCACCCGGCCACACGTGCAGGGGCTTCGCCGCACCCTGCGCCTGCTGCAGCGAGGTCCGCTCGGGCAGCTGCGGCGAGAGCACGAGCGGGCCGAACATGTCCCGGAGCTCCTTGATGCGGAACTGGTGCTCGAGCGACTGCACGCGGGCACGGTTCACGATGATGCCGAGCGGCTGCAGGCGGGGGGAGAGCCCGCGACGGATCTCCTCGATCGCGCGGAGGGCCCGGTCGGCAGCGGCCACCGAGAAGAGTCCGGGCTCGGTGACGACGGTCACACGGTCGGACGCAGCCCACGCGGTGCGGGTGAGGGCGTTCAGCGACGGCGCGCAGTCGATGAGGACGAGGTCGTAGTCCTGCTCGACGTTCGCGAGGGCCTCTTCGAGCTTCCAGATGTCGCGGATGGACGGGTGCGGCCCGTCGAAGTTGATGGCCGAGGGCGATCCGACCATGACGTCGATCTTGCCCTGGGAGCCCTTCGTCCACCCCGAGGGGGCGATCGCCTGACGGACGATCTTCTCCTTCGGGTTCTCGAGGACGTCCGCCACGTTGAGGTGGCCGGAGATGTTGATGTCGAGGCCGGTCGAGACGTCCGACTGCGGGTCGAGATCCACCACCAGCGTGCGCAGTCCCTTGGCGAACGCGGCCGAAGTCAGGCCGAGCGTCACCGTCGTCTTGCCGACACCACCCTTGAGGGAGCTCACGCTGAGTACATGCACGGTGAGCAACGTTACCGCCAGTAGGGTTGTCTCACCTCAACCCGGGCTGAAAGGGACCTCGTGTTCAGCAAGATCCTGGTCGCCAATCGTGGCGAGATCGCCATCCGTGCCTTCCGGGCCGCGTACGAGCTGGGGGCGAAGACCGTCGCCGTCTACCCGTACGAGGACCGCAACTCCCTGCACCGCCTCAAGGCGGACGAGGCCTACCTGATCGGCGAGCGCGGACATCCCGTCCGTGCCTACCTGGACGTCTCCGAGATCGTGCGTGTCGCTCGCGAGTCGGGTGCCGACGCGATCTACCCGGGCTACGGCTTCCTGTCCGAGAACCCGGAGCTCGCCGCCGCTGCCGCCGCCGCGGGCATCACGTTCATCGGCCCGGGTGAGCACGTGCTCGAGATGGCGGGCAACAAGGTCACCGCGAAGGAACACGCGGTCGCGGCCGGTGTCCCGGTCCTCGCGAGCACCCCGGCGAGCCGCGACATCGAGGAACTCCTCGCCGGCGCGGACGCCATCGGGTTCCCGGTGTTCGCGAAGGCCGTCGCCGGTGGCGGCGGCCGTGGCATGCGCCGGGTGGAGACGAAGCCCGAGCTGCGTGCGGCCCTCGAAGAGGCGATGCGCGAGGCCGACAGCGCCTTCGGCGACCCGACGATGTTCCTCGAGCAGGCCGTCATCCGTCCGCGCCACATCGAGGTGCAGATCCTCGCCGACGCCACCGGCACCGACGCGGGCACGATCCACCTCTTCGAGCGCGACTGCTCGGTCCAGCGCCGGAACCAGAAGGTCGTCGAGATCGCGCCGGCGCCGAACCTCGACCCGGCGATCGCGCAGGCGCTGCACCGCGACGCCGTCGCCTTCGCCCGGTCGATCGGGTACGTGAACGCCGGCACGGTGGAGTTCCTGCTCGACACCGAGGGCGAGCGTGCGGGCCAGCACGTCTTCATCGAGATGAACCCGCGCATCCAGGTCGAGCACACCGTCACCGAAGAGGTCACGGACGTCGACCTCGTCCAGTCGCAGATGCGCATCGCCGCCGGGCAGACCCTCGGCGACCTCGGCCTGTCGCAGGACAGCGTCCGCGTGCACGGCGCAGCCCTGCAGACACGCATCACCACCGAGGACCCGACGCAGGGCTTCCGCCCGGACACCGGTCGCATCACGACCTACCGCAGCCCGGGTGGCGCGGGCGTCCGCCTCGACGGCGGCACGGTCGCCACCGGCGCGCAGATCAGCCCGCACTTCGACTCGATGCTCGCGAAGATGACCTGCCGCGGGCGGGACTTCCCGGCGGCGGTGGCCCGGGCGAAGCGCGCCCTCGCGGAGTTCCGCATCCGGGGCGTCTCGACGAACATCCCGTTCCTGCAGGCCGTGCTCGAGGACCCCGACTTCGACCGCGGCGACATCTCGACGAAGTTCATCGAGGAGCGCCCGCAGCTGTTCGGCGGCCACGTCTCGAAGGACCGCGGCACGAAGGTGCTGAACTGGCTCGCCGACGTCACGGTGAACAAGCCGAACGGCGAGCGTCGCCCGCAGACCGTCGAGCCGAGCGAGAAGCTGCCGACGATCGACCTCGGCGCCCCGGTCCCCGAGGGGCAGCGCGACCGCCTCCGACTGCTGGGTCCGGCCGAGTGGGCGAAGGCGCTCCGTGGCCAGACCGAGCTCGCCGTCACCGAGACGACGATGCGCGACGCCCACCAGTCGCTCCTCGCGACCCGTGTGCGCACGAAGGACCTCGTCGCGGTCGCCCCGTACGTCGCCCGACTCACGCCGCAGCTGCTCAGCGTCGAGGCCTGGGGCGGTGCCACCTACGACGTGGCGCTCCGCTTCCTCGGCGAGGACCCGTGGGAGCGGCTCGCCTCGCTGCGCGAGGCGATGCCGAACATCCCGATCCAGATGCTCCTCCGCGGACGCAACACCGTCGGCTACACGCCGTACCCGACCGAGGTGACGGACGCGTTCGTGGCCGAGGCGGCCGCGACGGGTGTCGACGTGTTCCGCGTGTTCGACGCGCTCAACGACGTCAGCCAGTTGCGTCCGGCCCTGGAGGCGGTGCTCGCCACCGACACGGCCGTCGCCGAAGCGGCGCTCTGCTACACCGCCGACCTCCTCGACCCGTCCGAGGACCTCTACACGCTCGACTACTACCTCCGCCTCGCGGAGCAGATGGTCGAGGCCGGTGCGCACGTCATCGGTATCAAGGACATGGCCGGCCTGCTCCGCGCCGGCGCGGCCGAGCGGCTCGTCACCGCCCTGCGGGAGCGCTTCGACCAGCCGGTGCACGTGCACACGCACGACACCGCGGGCGGACAGCTCGCGACGCTCCTCGCCGCGGCCCGTGCCGGTGCCGACGCGGTGGACGTCGCCGCCGCGCCGATGGCCGGCACGACCAGCCAGCCGAGCATGTCCGCGCTCGTCGCCGCCCTGGCGCACACCGAGCGCGACACGGGGCTCTCCCTCGACGCCGTCGGCGACCTCGAGCCGTACTGGGAAGCGGTGCGGCGTGCGTACGCCCCGTTCGAGTCGGGCCTGCCGGGTCCGACGGGCCGCGTGTACAAGCACGAGATCCCCGGCGGTCAGCTGTCGAACCTCCGCCAGCAGGCCATCGCGCTCGGGCTCGGCGACCGCTTCGAGCAGGTCGAGGACTGGTACGCCGAGGCGAACCGGATCCTCGGCCGCCCCACGAAGGTCACGCCGTCGTCGAAGGTCGTCGGGGACCTCGCGCTGCAGCTGGCCGCGGTGGACGCCGACCCGGTCGACTTCGAGCAGAACCCGCAGAAGTACGACATCCCGGACTCCGTCGTCGGCTTCATGGCCGGCGAACTCGGCGACCTGCCCGGTGGCTGGCCAGAGCCCTTCCGGTCGAAGGTCCTCGCGGGCCGCGACGTCCGGCTCGAGATCACGCCGGTGCCGGACGCCGAGCGCGCACACCTGGACACCCCCGGTCCCGAACGGCGACAGGCCCTCAACCGCCTGCTCTTCCCGCAGCCGACGCAGCAGTTCGAGCGCGTCCGCGAGCAGTACGGCGACCTGTCCGTCGTGCCGACCGTCGACTACCTGTACGGCCTGCGCCCCGAGCAGGAGCACGTCGTGCCGCTCGGCAAGGGCGTGGACCTGTTCGTCGGGCTCGAGGCGATCGGCGAGGCCGACGCGCGCGGCGTCCGCACGGTCATGGCGACGATGAACGGGCAGCTCCGCCCGGTGTACGTCCGCGACCGCTCGATCGAGGTCGAGACCAAGGCCGCCGAGCAGGCGGACAAGACCGACCCGAAGCACGTCGCGGCACCGTTCTCCGGTGTCGTGACGCTCAAGGTCGCCGTCGGTGACGTCGTCGAGGCCGGACAGGCCGTGGCGAGCATCGAGGCGATGAAGATGGAAGCGGCCATCACGGCACCCGTCGCAGGGACCGTCGGCCGACTCGCGATCCCGGTGACCCAGCAGGTGGACGCCGGCGACCTCCTGGTGGTGCTGCAGTAAATTGACCGTCCGTCCCATCCGCCTGTTCGGCGACCCCGTCCTCCGGTCCCCGGCCGACCCGATCCGTGCAGACGCCCTCGGCAGCGCGGGCATCCGCGACCTCGTGCAGGACCTGGTCGACACCGTCAAGGAGCCCGGCCGCGCCGGCGTCGCCGCTCCCCAGATCGGTGTCGGTCTGCGCGCCTTCTCGTACAACGTCGACGGCGAGGTCGGCTACGTGCTCAACCCCGAGATCGTCGAGGTGTCGGGGGAGCCGGAGCTCATGGACGAGGGCTGCCTCTCCGTCCCCGGCCTGTCGTACCCCACGCGCCGGTACCCGTACGCGAAGGTCCGCGGCGTCGACGTCGACGGGGCCGAGGTCGTGCTCGAGGGCACCGGGCTCATGGCCGAGGCGCTCCAGCACGAGGTGGACCACCTCGACGGCACCGTCTACGTGATGACGCTCGACCCGGAGATCCGCCGCCAGGCGCTCCGCGACATCCGCGCGCAGGACTGGTTCCACTAGTCCTCCGAAGTGCCCACCCTCGGTCGGGCGGCACCCTGACTCGGGGGTGAGGTGCGTGCGCACTCCTGGGTACGGTGACCGCGTCGACCAGGGGAGCACCATGACACAGGGACCAGCCCGCCGCGCCGTCGTCGCCGTCCTCGGCGTCCTCGCCGTCGCCGCGGCCACCGCCGTCGGTCCGGCCACCACCGCGCCGGCCGAAGCCGCCACCGCGACCGCGACCGCGAACGTGCCGACCTACACCGAGTCGCCCGATTACGCCACCGAGACCTTCGGCGACCCCTGGGACTACAGCAACACCGCCGACCAGAACACCGACCGCGTCGGCTACGGCCGCTACTCGATCAGCAAGGGCCACCTGATCGGCACCCTCGAGCGCTCCACCTACTTCTCCCCGGTCGAGACCATGCCCGGCACGCTGCCCTACGGCCGCGACGGCGCCCTCCACCCGATCGACACGAAGCGCTACACGCACCTCTCCGTCTCGATGGACCAGCCGTACGCCGGCCGGCAGATCGCGATCAGCTGGTTCACCTGCGCAGCACGATCGCTCAGCTGCATGGGCGGCGTGACGGCGAAGGTCGAGAAGGGGAACCACGTCGTGGACGTCGACCTCACCGGGAAGTCCGTCATGGGCGGGCACGTCCCCTGGACCGGTTCGAAGCCGACGCTGCTCCGTGTGCAGCCGATCGTCGTCCACACCGGCGAGAGCCCGAGCGGGAAGGTCAGCATCGACTGGACCCGGCTCCACGGCGGGTCCGCCCCGCAGGACGCCCTGCCGGCGGGCGACTACGGCACCTTCCGGGTCGTCGCCCGACCGATCGCGGTCGTGGACAGCCCGAACCCCGACCAGGGCAAGGACCTCGCCGCCGTCCAGCGCGGGCGCTCCTGGGTCCTGACGAACGGCGTCGCCGGGCGCGGCGTCACGCTGAAGAACGCCCGGTTCCGCAGCTGGAGCTCCGTCGGCCTCACTGCGCAGAACGCCGGACCGATCGTGCGCGACCCCGAGGTCGTGTTCCCGGTGTCGGCCTTCGACGGCAAGCAGTACCACTGGCTGTCCTGGTCGATGTCGTACGACGGCGCCTACGACCTCCGCAACGCCCCCGGCGGCGGGAAGATGGCGCGCCTGGTGTGGTCGGTCCGCGGCGCGAAGGGCCTGCAGGTCAGCAACGACGTCCTGACCTTCTCCGGCGCCAACGCCACCCCGGTCGGCCCGAACGAGTCCGGCGAGAACCGCATCGACCTGGCGGCGACGAACCCCCTCGACGAGACGATGCAGAAGGGCAGCCCCGGGTGGAAGCAGGTCGTCACGAGCCTCCGCTGGGACCCGAACGAGGACCGCGGCGCCGCCGTGTGGCACCTCAAGTCGTTCCACCTCCGCGCGGACCCGGCAGCCAACGGGTGGACGCGCATCGGCTTCCACGACGCCGCCTGGACCGCCGGGACGACCGCGAAGGTCACCGTGACGCGCGACGGCACGACGACGAAGCGCGTGCTGGTGGACGGCGCGGCCGTGGCGAAGGGTGCGAACAGCGTGCCGTTCGTCCTCGGCACGCTGCCGGCGGGGAGCTACCACGCGACCGTCACGCTCCGGCACCCGGACGGCTCGACCGCGACGAGCACCTCCGCGGCGCCCGTGCGGATGTCGGCGGCCCCGGTGGGCGCCCACGACCCGCGCGGGCACGACCAGGCACCGGCGGCCACCGCGACGGGGGTCACGGTCGCGGGCTGGGCCTACGACCCGGACACGACCCGGCCGCTGACGATCCGCGTCGCCGAGGCCGGGCGGGTCCTCGCGACCGGCACGACCGGCCTCACCCGGAACGACGTCCGGAAGGTGCACCCGGACGCACCGATCGGCTCCGGCTACCGCTTCGCTGTCCCGCTGGCGAGCGGGTCGCACACCCTCTGCACGACCGCCGTCGGCGCCGGCTCGGGCATGCCCGAGACCGACCTCGGATGCCGGACCGTCCGCGTTCCGTGAACGCCGTGGTGACACCCCAACGCGGGATTGTCGCTTTGTCCTGACGAAGAGGTACCGTATCGCCGTCGGCTTCCCACCGACACCGTTTCCCACACCCCCAGGACATCCCCATGACCGCACAGAACGACGAGCTCAGCTCGCACCGCACCCGCACCAACCGTCGCCCCACCGAGGTCCAGGTCACGACCTCCTCGACGGCCGTCCTCGACGCTCCGGAGACGCAGCAGCCGCAGGAGCGCTGAGCGAACGGGCGGACGCGACCACGGGTCGCGCCCCGCGCGCAGGGTGACGCACAGGAGGCGCGGTGCCGGTCCACGGGACCGGCACCGCGCCTCCTGGCACGCGTCGCGGACCTAGCCCCGGCGGCGGCGACCCTCGACGACGGGCGTCGCGGTGGTCTGCACCTTCGACCCCGAGTAGATGTGCTCGACGTCGGCGGCGAAGTCCTTCAGGACGACCGCACGCTTGATCGTCAGCTTCGGCGTGAGGTGCCCCGACGCCTCGGTGAGGTCGGTGTCGAGCACCGTGAACGACCGGACCGACTCGGCACGTGAGACGCGCTGGTTGGCGGCGTCGATCGCCTCCTGCACGGCCTGGTGGACCCGCTCGTCGTAGGCGGCCTCGTGCGCGGTGAGCGCCGGGGTGATCCCGCGCGTCTCGCACCATCCGGCGAGCATGTCCCGGTCGAGCGTGACGAGGGCGGCGACGAAGGGCTTGCCCTCGCCGACGACGACGACCTGGCCGATGAGCGGGTGCTCGCGGATGCCGTCCTCGAGCGGTGCCGGTGCGACGTTCTTGCCGCTGGCGGTGACGATGAGCTCCTTGGCGCGGCCGGTCACGGTGAGGACGCCGTCGGTGTCGAGCCGGCCGAGGTCGCCGGTCCGGAACCAGCCGTCGACGAGGGCCTTCGCGGTGGCCTCGTCGTTCCGCCAGTAGCGGTCGAAGACGTCGACGCCGCGGATGAGGATCTCGTCGTCCTCGGCGATCCGGATCTCGACGCCCGGGAGCGCGCGGCCGACACTGCCGATCCGGAGCTCCCCGGCTCGATTCACGGTCGCTGGGGCGGTGGTCTCGGTGAGGCCGTACCCCTCGAGGATGAGCACCCCGATCGACCGGAAGAAGTGCGACAGCCGCGGGGAGAGCGGTGCCGAGCCGCTCACGGCGTAGCGGACGCGGCCGCCCATCGCGTCGCGGAGCTTGGCGTAGACGAGCCGGTCGAAGAGCTTGAACCGGAGGGCGAGTCCGAGCGGGACCTTCCCGCTCGCGAGGGCCTCGGAGTGCGCGACCGCGGTCTTCGCGGCGGCGCGGAAGATCCGCCCCTTGCCGCCGAGGTCGGCCTTCTGCTCGGCAGAGTTGTAGATCTTCTCGAACACGCGCGGGACGGCGAGCAGGAACGACGGCTTGAACGTCGACACCGCGTGCATGAGGTCCTTCGTGTCCGGCTCGTGGCCGACGAGGACGCCCGCGGAGACGGACATCACCGCGATGAACCGGGCGAAGACGTGGGCCATCGGGATGAACAGCAGCGTCGAGGCGTCGTCGGCGACGACCTCGGGCATCGCCTCCGACGCGCCCTCCACGGTGGCGGTGAAGTTGTCGTGCCGGAGCACGCAGCCCTTCGGCCGGCCCGTCGTCCCCGAGGTGTAGATGATCGTGGCGTCGTCGTGGCCGTGCACGTCGACGGTGCGGGCGTCGAGCTCGGCGTCGGTGACGTCCTCGCCGAGGCGGACGAGGTCGTCGAGCCCGCCGCCGTCGATCGTCCAGTGCTGGCCGAGGTGCGGCAGGTCCGGTGCGATCGACGCGACACGGCGGGCGTGCTCCTCCTGCTCGACGACGATCGCGACGGCCTCGGAGTCGGAGAGGATCCAGCGCACCTGGTCGGGGGAGCTGGTCTCGTAGACCGGGATCGAGACGAGGCCGGCGGTCCACACGGCGAAGTCGACGAGCGTCCACTCGAGGCGGGTGCGCGACAGGATCGCCACGTGCGCGCCGGGCTCGAGGCCTGCGGCGACGAAGCCCTTCGCGATCCCGCGGACCCGACGTTCGACGTCGGCCGCGCTGATCGGGGTCCAGGTGTCGCCGCGGCGCTCGGCGAGGATCGGACGGTCCGGTGTCGCCCGCGCCCGCTCGGAGAGCAGTCGGGCAGCCGAGCCGTGGTCGGGTGCGGTGATCGGTGTTGGGTGCCGCTGATCGTTCACGGTGACTCCCTTGTCGGCCGGTTCGATTCGAGTGCGCCTCATCGTCGAGGCGACACCGCCAGCATAGGGCGCGGTGTCGAGCGTTCCGTGTGGACGCAGGGAACCGGTAGGCTCGTTCCTCGTGCACGCCATCGGAATCGACATCGGGGGCACCAAGATCGCGGGAGCGGTCGTCACGGAACTGGGCGAGATCGTCGCCGAGGACCGGGTGGCCACCAACGCTGCGGACCCGGACGCCATGCTCGACGACGTGGTCGCGATGGTCTCGCGACTGCGCGCCGCGAACGAGGTCAGCGCGGTGGGCGTCGCCGCGCCGGGCTTCATCGACGCCTCGCAGTCGATCGTCTACTACACGCCGAACATCCGGTGGCGGAACGAGCCGCTGCGCCAGAAGCTGCAGCAGCGCATCGGTGACCTGCACATCACCGTCGACAACGACGCCAACGCGGCGGGCTGGGCGGAGTTCCGCTTCGGTGCCGGTCGGCTCGTGTCCGACATGACCATGCTGACGATCGGGACCGGCGTCGGCGGTGCGATCGTCACCGAGGACCGGCTGTTCCGCGGGGGCTTCGGCACCGGTGGCGAGATCGGCCACCTCCGGATCGTGCCGAACGGCCTCCCGTGCGGCTGCGGTGCCCGTGGTTGCATCGAGCAGTACGGCTCCGGTCGTGCCCTGCAGCGCATGGCGAACGACGTCGCGGACGCCGGTGGCATCGGCTCCGCCCTCGCCGACGCGCGTGCGGCCAACGGCGGCGAGCTCGACGGGCACATCGTCGGCGACCTGATCCTGGCCGACGACCCGGGTGCCCTCGCGGCCCTGCGGCGGCTCGGTCGGCACCTCGGCGAGGCCTGCGCCTCGCTGTCCGCCGTGCTCGACCCGCAGCTCTTCGTCTTCGGCGGCGGCGTCGCGAGCGCGGGGGACCGGCTGCTCGACCCGATCAAGCAGGCCTACCTCAACAACCTGCCGGCCCGGGGCTACCACCCGGAGCCGGACTTCGTGATCGCCGAGCTCGTCAACGACGCCGGTGTCGTCGGCGCGGCCGACCTCGCTCGGATCCACGCCCGCACGGCGTAGGGTCGCACCACCCCACCGTCTCGGAGTCGACGATGACCTACTGGCTGCTGAAGAACTTCCTGCTCGGGCCGCTCATCCTCACGCTCTTCCGGCCGTGGGTCGTCGGTCGTGAGCACGTCCCCGCGAAGGGCCCGGTGATCTTCGCGTCCAACCACATCTCGTTCATCGACTCGGTGATCCTGCCGGCCGTGCTCGACCGCCGGCTGTCGTTCCTGGCGAAGAGCGACTACTTCACCGGTCGCGGGCTCAAGGGCTGGGCGACGAAGACGTTCTTCAACGCCATCGGCCAGCTCCCCATCGACCGCTCCGGCGGCAAGGCGTCCGAGGCGTCGCTCCGGACCGGCCTGCAGGTCCTCGCCCGGGGTGAGCAGCTCGGCATCTACCCCGAGGGCACCCGCAGCCCGGACGGCAAGCTCTACCGGGGCCGCACCGGCATCGCCCGCATGATCCTCGAGGGGCGCGTCACCGTCATCCCGGTCGCCATGGTCGGCACGCGCGAGGTGCAGCAGATCGGGCAGCGCTTCCCGAAGTTCAAGCGCGTGGGCGTCGTCTTCGGCAAGCCCCTCGACTTCTCCCGCTTCGAGGGCTTCGAGACCGACCGCTTCATCCTCCGCAGCGTCACCGACGAGGTCATGCACGAGCTCGCCGGGCTGAGCCGCCAGGAGTACGTCGACGTCTACGCGACGAGTGTCAAGGAGCGTGCGAGCACGGCGCGCGAGCAGGTCCTCCGCGGCAAGGTCACGCGGAATGGGCGGGGCACCTCGGCACGTTAGGATTCGATGGTTCCGGCATCCGCCCGGACGGCCATCCCTTCGAGAGGTACCACCCTTGTTCGAGTCGACCGACTTCGTCGCCCTGCAGGATCCGGACGTGATCGAGGGCCTCGACTATTGGCGGACGCTCCCGATCAAGCAGCAGCCCACGTGGCCGGACGCCAGCGCGGCCGAGGCCGCCTCGGCCGAGATCGCCACGCTGCCCCCGCTCGTCTTCGCGGGCGAGGTCGACAAGCTGCGTGAACGGCTCGCGTCGGCGGCCCAGGGCAAGGCGTTCCTGCTGCAGGGCGGCGACTGCGCCGAGACGTTCGCCGGCGCCACGGCGGACTCGATCCGCGACCGTGTGAAGACCATCCTCCAGATGGCCGTCGTGCTCACCTACGGTGCGTCGATGCCCGTCATCAAGATGGGCCGCATGGCCGGGCAGTTCGCCAAGCCGCGCTCGAGCGACTTCGAGACCCGCGGCGACGTCACGCTGCCCGCCTACCGCGGCGACATCGTGAACGGCTACGACTTCACGCCGGAGAGCCGCCAGGCCGACCCCCGGCGCCTCGTGCAGGGCTACCACACCGCTGCGTCGACCCTGAACCTCGTCCGTGCCTTCACGCAGGGCGGGTTCGCCGACCTGCGCCAGGTGCACTCGTGGAACAAGGGCTTCGCGTCGAACCCGGCGAACGCCCGGTACGAGCACCTCGCGAAGGAGATCGACCGCGCGATCCGCTTCATGGACGCCTGCGGTGCGGACTTCGACGAGCTGAAGCACGTCGAGTTCTACGCCTCGCACGAGGGGCTGCTCATGGACTACGAGCGCCCGATGACCCGGATCGACTCGCGGTCCGGGCTCGCCTACGACACCTCCGGACACTTCATCTGGATCGGTGAGCGCACCCGCGACCTCGACGGCGCCCACGTGGACTTCCTGTCCCGCGTGCGGAACCCGATCGGCGTCAAGCTCGGACCGACGACCTCGGTCGACGACATGAAGGCCCTGGTCGACAAGCTCGACCCGAACCGCGAGCCGGGGCGCCTGACGTTCATCACCCGCATGGGCGCCGGCAAGATCCGCGACGAGCTGCCGAAGCTGCTCGAGGCGATCAAGGGCATGGACGCCAACCCGCTGTGGGTGACGGACCCGATGCACGGCAACGGCCTGACGACGCCGACCGGGTACAAGACCCGTCGGTTCGACGACGTCGTGGACGAGGTCCTCGGCTTCTTCGAGGCCCACCGCGAGGTTGGCACGTACCCGGGCGGCATGCACGTCGAGCTCACCGGTGACGACGTCACGGAGTGCCTGGGCGGCTCGGAGCAGATCGACGAGGCCACCCTCGCGACCCGCTACGAGTCCCTGTGCGACCCGCGGCTGAACCACATGCAGTCGCTCGAGCTGGCGTTCCTGGTCGCCGAGGAGCTCGGCGCCCACCCGCAGGTGCGCGCGTAGCGCGGTCGCGATCCGCGAAAGCGACAGGGTCCTGCGGAGTCGCCGCGGGACCCTGTCGCCTCGGCGGCACGGGCCGCATCGCGATGCGCACGTCCGTCGCTTTCGCGCCGTGGTCGCCACGACCGTGGGACGGGAGGCGCGGTGCCAGCCCGCACCGTGCCTCCCGTCCGTCACGCGCTTGCGGCCCCGTCGTGCGGGCCCAGTCTCGGCCGCGCCGTCGGCGGTCGCTGTGTGCGAAAGCGACAGGGTCCTGCGGGGTCTCCGCGGGACCCTGTCGCCTCGGCGGCACGGGCCGCATCGCGTCGCGCGCGTCTGTCGCTTTCGCGCCGTGGTCGCCACGACCGTGGGACGGGAGGCGCGGTGCCAGCCCGCACCGCGCCTCCCGTCCGTCACGCGCTTGCAGCCGGGGCCGAGACTCGGCCCGGCGGGCAGTTCGGGCCGCAGGAGGACGCGGAACTGTCCGCGGGGTCGAGACTCGCCGCCGCGCGGTGCGCCTACTGCTTGTAGGCGAGCGTGATCGTGTCGCCGCGGTGCACCGTCGTGCCCGCCGCCGGGTCCGTGGACTCGACGGGGAGCGAGGCCTTCCAGTCGTAGAAGCCGCACAGGATGTTCGTGCAGTCCGGTACCGCGACCTTGAGCCCGAGCGCGTCGAGCGTCGAGGTGGCGTCGTTGATCGTCTTCCCGTGCACGTCCGGCAGCGTGATGGGCGCCGGACCCTTGGACACGACGACGTCGATCGCGGAGCCGCGCACGACGGGGTCGTCCTGGGCCTTCGCGGACATGATCTGCCCCTCGGGAACGTCGTCGCTGAACTGGCCGTCCTGCGAGCCGAGCGTGAGCCCCACCGTGTCGAGCGTCGCCGTGGCGTCGCTCACGGACTTGCCGACCACGTCCGGGACCGCGCCGAGGGAGACCGTGAGCGTCACCGGGCCGCGTTCGCCGTAGGTCTCGACCGTCGAGAGGTCGATCGTCTGGCCGTCGGTGCCGAGACCCGTCGCGGCGATGACGGTGTCCTTCGGGGCGTCGGCGGAGAACTGGTACTGGTCGTCCTGCAGCTGGAAGTCGTCGTCGAGCGCCGCGGTGACGGTGGAGAGCGGCTGCCCGACGATGGCCGGCAGAGCGATCATCTTCGGCCCGTTCGACACGACGATCTGCACCGAGGTGCCCTTGCGGACCTCGCGCTCGGCGGCCGGCTTGGTCGTGGAGACCTGGCCCTTCGCGACGACGGCATCGAACCGGGTCGCGGTCGACGACGCCGTGTGGAGGCCCTGCGCCTCGAGGAGCTGTCGTGCCTGCGAGACGGACTTGCCGGTGACCTCGGGGATGCGGACGTTGCCCCACGGCCCGGGGCCGAGGGCCCAGCCGATCGAGCCGCCGATCGCCATGAGCACGAGGACGACGACGAGGATGATCCACCCGCGCTTGCGACGCTTGGTCGACTTGTCGGCGAGTCGCTGTCCGGCGGGGGAGAGGGCTCCTGGCTGCGACCCGGTCCGGCGCGGACCCGGAGCGTTCCGGCCACCGCGGCCACCGGGCTGCTGGGCCGACGAGCGCTGGACCGGTTCGAGGATGGTGGTGGCGTCGCCCGAGTCCGCCGAGGTCGGCGTCGCGGACCCGGCGGGGATGATCGCGGTCGCGTTCTCGGGCCGCAGCACGGCGGTGCGGTACTGACCGGTGGCACGCTGCTGGTCGCCCGACATGTGGTCGAGCATCTCGCGGGCGTCGCGCGGCCGGTCGTCCGGGTTGCGGGCGGTGGACCATGCGACGAGGTCGTCGAGCTCCGGCGGGACCCCGGCGACGGCGGCGCTCGGCGCGGGGACCGAGTCGTTGGCGTGCTGGTAGGCGATCTGCATCGGCTGCTCGCCCTTGTAGGGCTGCTCGCCGGTGAGCATCTCGTAGAGCATGATGCCGAGCGCGTAGATGTCGCTGCGGGAGTCGGCGGCGCCGCGCGTCACGAGCTCGGGGGAGAGGTACGCGATCGTCCCGAGCAGGGCCGCCCCGGTCGCGGTGTTCGCCGTGGTCGCACGGGCGAGACCGAAGTCGCCGAGCTTGATGCGGCCGTCGTCGGCGAGCAGGACGTTCTCGGGCTTGAGGTCGCGGTGGACGATGCCGGCGCGGTGGGCCGAGGCGAGCCCGGCGAGGACGGCCCGGAGGATGTCGGTCGCCTGCTCCGGCGTCAGCGCGTGGTGTTCCTGCAGGAGGTCGCGGAGCGTGATGCCCGGGATGTACTCCATGACGATGTACGCCGTGTCGTCCTCGGCGCCCTGGTCGTACACGCCGACGAGGTTCGGGTGGGAGAGCCTGGCGGCGGACCGGGCCTCTTGGATGAAGCGCTCCCGGAAGGCCTGGTCGTCCGCCAGGTGGCCGTGCATGATCTTGATCGCGACGCGCCGCTCGAGCCGCACGTCGGTCGCCAGGTACACGGTCGCCATGCCCCCGCGCGCGATGCGGGAGCGTACGCGGTACCGGTGATCGATCATGCGACCGATCATCGGATCCGTGGCGGCGTTGGTGGTCATCGGCGGCATTCTACGAATCGGGACTGCACGGACCCGCACTGACGCTCCGGTCGTGACCGAATCTCGATCTTGCGGATGACTCGGTTCCGCCGAGCGGCCAGGCGTGCGAGCGCGCGCGACGGCCCGGCGGCCAGGCGTGCGAGCGCGCGCGACGGCCCGGCGGCCAGGCTCAGAGCGACGCCAGCAGGCTCTGCGCGGTCTTCTCCCACTGCGCGTACGCCTTCGGGTACGCCGACACCTGCACGGCCTGCGCCGCCGTCGTGACGTTCATCGACGACCACCCGGCGATGTCGAGCAGCCCGCGGGTGTGCCCGGGGTTGCCCGTGAAGAACCGCTTCGCCGCCGTCGCCGGGTCCTGCAGGGCCGCAGCCGACCCCCAGCCCTGGCTCGGCCGCTGCTGGAACAGCCCGACCGAGTCGCGGTCCCCGTGGGAGAGGTTGCGCAGGCTCGACTCCTGCATCGCCGCGGCGAGGGCGATGACGATCCCGTGGTCGGACACCCCGAGGGAGCGGCCGACCGCCACGATCGTCGCCGCGTTGCCCCGCTGCTCGGCGGAGAGCGAGGGGCCCGACGACGGCAGGACGAGCGTCTTGCCGGCGTAGATCGTGCTCGTGTAGGTCAGCCCGTTCGCCGAGAGGAGCGCCGAGACCGTCACGCCGTGCGAGGCCGCGATCGAGGCGATGGTGTCACCCGTCCCGATCCTCACGCTGCCGGCCCGGGCCGACGACGCACTGCCGGAGGTGGAGGCCGGAGCGGACGTGACCGCCGCCACCGGCGCTGCCGTCGCACCCGCGGTCGGCACCCGCAGCGTCTGCCCGGGGTAGATCACCGAGCGCTGGGAGAGCTTGTTCGCACTGAGGAGCGCCGTGGTCGACACACCGACGCGCGAGGCGATGCCGGACACCGTGTCGCCCTGCTTGACGTGGTAGCTGCCCGTGGCCGAGGTCGTCGCCGACGCCGTGCTGACCGCCGGCGTCGAGGAGAGGTGCAGCGTCTGCCCGGGGTGGATGATCGTGTTCCAGCCGAGGCCGTTGCGCACGAGGACCTCCTGCGCGGACAGGCCGTAGCGGGCTGCGATGCCCGACACGGTGTCGCCCTGACGGACGGTGTAGTTCGTGGGCACAGCCGTGGTGGGCGCCTTCGTCGAGACGGCGGCGACCGTGGTCACGGTGGTCTGCGACGGACGGGCGACCGCGGTCTCGAAGACCGGTCGATCGGTCACCGTGCGGTCCTCGTCGACGTGCCGCTTGTTGCGGTTGTCGTCGTCGTGGCGCGGTTCGGCGTGGGCAACCGGGCCGGTGAGTCCGGCGGTCACCGCGATCGTCCCCGCGAGGACGATGGGCATGGTCGCGAACCGGGCGGATCGTGCGCGCCGGGCGTCTTCGTCTGCAGCGTTGTCCACGGTGTCTCCTGTTCGAGCGGTGAGCCGGTGCACGTGCGTGCGCACTCACAGGTGTTCCCACGCTGGCATGGCGTGATTCCCAAGTCAACCAGAGAGTCGGATGTTGCGTGTGTGACGAATGTGACGAACGAGTCGGTGTGGCGCTCCCTCGCACTCTGGCAACATGGGGCCTGTGAGTGCTGCACCCATCGACGACACGACCCTTTCCGAGCGATGGCTGACCGTCCCCGACCTGGTGGACCTGCTCGGGGTGAGCCCCGGACGCGTCCACCGGCTCTTCGAGCAGAAGACGCTGCTGGCCGCGCGCATCGACGGTGTCCTGCGTGTGCCGAGCGAGTTCCTCGACGACACCGAGCCCCTGCCGGAACTCCGCGGGACGCTCATCGTCCTGTCCGACAACGGCTTCACCGACGACGAGGCCGTCCGCTGGATGCTCTCCGTCGACGACGCGATGGGCACCTCGCCGATCGCCGCGCTGCGCGCCGGCCGCAAGGCCGAGGTGCGTCGCATCGCCCAGTCGCTGCTCTAGCGGTTCCCACGTCGGGTCCAGGAGGCGCGGTGCCAGCCCGCACTGTGCCTCCTGGCATGCAGGTGGGGGCGTCTACGCGGAGCGGCGGCTGACCGTGTCGGCCAGCGCGACGAGCTGCTCGCGCGCCGACGGCGTCAGCGGTGCCGCCTCGATGGCGGCCTTCGCGCGCTGCACGTGCCGCTCGATGGAGCGCTCGACGGCGGCGACCGCACCGGACTCGGTGAGCGTCGCGCGGAGCATCTGCACCTGGGCCTCGTCGAGGTCCGGGTCGCCCAGGAGCTCGTCGAGCAACTGGCGCGGACCACTCGGCAACGCCTTGCGGGCCGAGGCGATGAGGACGGTGCGCTTGCCCTCGCGCAGGTCGTCGCCGGCGGGCTTGCCGGTGACCTCGGGGTCGCCGAAGACGCCGAGCATGTCGTCGCGGAGCTGGTAGGCGACGCCGAGGGGCAGGCCGAATGCCCGGAGCCCCTCGAGCTGCGCGTCCGTTGCCCCGGCCACGAGGGCACCGATCACGAGCGGGGCCTCGATCGAGTACTTCGCGGACTTGAAGACGATGACGCGCTGGGCACGGACGAGGTGCTCGTCCTCGTCGATGGTCGGCCAGGCGGTCTCCTCGTGCACGTCGAGGTACTGCCCCGCCGTGACGTCGAGGCGCATGGTGTGGAACTCCTGGCGGACGATGCGACCCCGCGCGGGGTCGAGCAGGGCGAGCCCCTCGTCGAAGACCGAGTCGCTCAGGGAGAGCAGGAGGTCGCCGAGCAGCAGGGCCGAGTTCGTGCCGTAGAGCGCCCGGTCGCCGACCCAGCCCGACTCCTCGTGCAGGGACTCGAACCGGCGGTGCGCTGCGGGACGCCCGCGACGGGTGTCCGAGCGGTCCATGATGTCGTCGTGGACGAGCGCCGCCGCGTGGAAGATCTCGAGCGCGGCCGCGACCGTGACGATCGCCTCGGCCGTGGTCTGCCGGGACCCCTCGCCGAGCGGGTCGAACGAGCCCGACCGCCCCGCGACGGACTGCCAGCCCCAGTAGCAGAACAGCGCCCGGAACCGCTTGCCCCCGGAGAGCAGATCCCGCGCGTACTGGTCGAACGGAGCCAGGTCCGGACTGATCGCGGCGAGCCGTTCCCGTTGGTCGTCCAGCGCCCGATCGATCCGCGCCGACACGAGGTCCACTAATCGCGTACTCTCAGCCACACTCCCTACCCTAGTGGAGCGGTCGAGTCGTAGACTCGGTCCACCTCAACCACGCGTCGATCCCAGGAACAGAGGGAACAAAGATGCCACTCTCGGAGCAAGAGCAGCGCCTCCTCGAAGAGATGGAGCGCAGCCTCTACCAGAATGACTCCGACTTCGTCGCGCGTGTCACGCGTCGCCAGGGTCGTCCGACGTACACGTCGATCACGCTCGGGGTGCTCGGAGCACTCGCCGGCGTCGCCATCGTCATCGTCGGGTTGGTCATGCGCCAGCCGCTCATCGGGATCCTCGGCTTCGTCGTGATGCTGGCCGGAGTCCTCTTCGCGCTGCGTCCCGGCATGCGAGCCCCCAAGGCGAAGGCGCCTCGGGCCGGCAAGCCGTCGACGGGCGGAGCCTCGCGGCCGAGTCAGGGCGGCGGCGGGTCCTTCATGGACCGGATGAACGACCGCTGGGACAAGCGGAACGACAACCAGGGCTAGCGGCCCTCCACACTCCTCCACGGGGTCGGTCCTTCGGGGCCGGCCCCGTTTCGTGCGTCCGGGGTGGGCGG